>JBDNGO010000017.1:0-3424 GCA_041689245.1 Flavobacteriaceae bacterium
CTAAAACTTCTTTAGCTCTACTTGCTCCTATACCAAAGATGTAAGTTAAAGCAATAACTCCTCTTTTATTCTTTGGAATATCAATACCTGCTATTCTTGCCATTACCCTTGTCTTTGTTTAAATCTAGGATTTTGTTTATTTATTACATATAATCTGCCTTTTCTGCGAACTATTTTGCAGTTGGCACTTCTTTTCTTAACTGATGCTCTTACTTTCATCTGTGTTGTTTTTTAATATCTATAAGTAATTCTAGCCTTAGTTAAATCATAAGGACTCATTTCTAATTTCACTTTATCTCCTGGTAATAACTTAATGTAATGCATACGCATTTTACCAGAAATATGTGCTGTAACAATATGACCATTTTCTAACTCTACACGAAACATAGCATTTGATAATGCTTCTGTAATAGTTCCGTCTTGTTGAATTGCTGATTGCTTAGCCATATTATTTTAATGCTTTTCTGCTTGTTCCTTTTTTCATCAAACCATCGTAATGACTGTTTAATAAATACGAATTAATTTGTTGAATGGTATCAATTGCAACCCCTACCATAATAATTAATGATGTTCCACCATAAAACATTGCCCAACTTTGTTGTACTCCAAATTGAACAACTATTGCTGGCAAAATAGACAAACCTGCTAAGAATAACGATCCTGGAAACGTAATTCTTGATAATACAGAATCTAATCTTTCTGCTGTATCTGTTCCTGGTTTAATTCCTGGTATAAAACCACCGCTTCTTTTTAAATCATCGGCCATTTTATTTGTAGGTATTGTAATTGCTGTATAAAAATAACTGAAGATTATAATCAATACGGCAAATAACACATTGTACCACAATCCATGCATATCTTGTAACTCAGTTAATGCTGGAAACTTTCTTGCCAATGCTACTGGTAAAAACATAATTGCTTGTGCAAAAATGATTGGCATTACTCCCGCTGCATTTAATTTTAACGGAATGTATTGTCTTGCTCCAGCCACATCTTTAATATCTCCAACAACAGTTCTTCTAGCGTATTGTACAGCAATTTTTCGAACAGCTGTCACTAATAAAACCGATAATAAAATCACAACAAACCAAACAAAGATTTCTAACAGAATCATCATAAAACCTCCCGCACCTGCATTGGTTGTTTTAGAAACTAATTCTTGCATAAATGCACTTGGTAAATTAGCGATAATACCTACTGTAATTAATAATGATATTCCATTACCAACTCCTTTGTCTGTAATACGCTCTCCTAACCACATGGCAAAAACAGTTCCTGCTGTTAACAATATAATTGATGAAAACCAAAATGCTCCTCCAGACACTAAAAATGCTTGCTCTGGTAAACCGAATGATGTTTTAATCGCTGTTATATAAGTTGGTGCTTGTACTAATGTAATACCAATTGTTAACCAACGTGTAATTTGTGTAATTTTCTTTCTTCCGCTTTCTCCATCTTTTTGTAGTTTTTGTAAATACGGAACCGCAATTCCCATTAATTGAACTACAATAGAAGCAGAAATATAAGGCATAATTCCAAGTGCCATAATAGACGCTCTAGAAAAGGCTCCTCCAGTAAATGCATTTAATAATCCTAAAAGACCTCCTTCTGTACTTTGTTTTAATGCAGATAATTGCAATGGATCAATTCCAGGTAATGGAACTTGAGCCATAAAACGATATACAGCAATTAATCCTAAGGTTAAAATAAGCTTTTGTTTAAGCTCTTCTATTTTCCAGATATCTCTTAAAGTATTTATCAACTTCATCTTTACCTAATCTTATAAAGTAACTACTTCTCCTCCAGTAGCTTCAATAGCAGCTTTTGCAGTAGCAGTAAATTTGTGAACAGTAATATTTAATTTAGCTTTAAGCTCTCCTCGACCTAGTATTTTTACTAATTCGGTTTTACTTACTACTCGATTAGCGATTAAGATTTCTAAAGTTACAGTATCTGTAATTTTACCTTCGTCAACTAATGTTTGTAATCTATCTAAATTAACTCCAACATACTCCTTACGGTTAATGTTTGTGAATCCAAATTTAGGAACACGTCTTTGAAGAGGCATTTGCCCTCCTTCAAATCCTATTTTTCTAGAATAACCTGAACGAGATTGCTGACCATTATGACCTCTAGTAGCGGTACCACCTTTACCAGAACCTTCACCTCTAGCGATTCTTTTCTCTTTTTTAACAGATCCTTCTGCTGGTTGTAAGTTATGTAAACTCATATCTATATAATATCTTATTTAACTTCTTCTACAGAAATTAAGTGTTTAACTGTATTTACCATACCAATAATAGAAGGAGTTGCCTCATGTTCTACTACTTGGTTCATTTTACGTAAACCTAAAGCTTCTAAAGTTCTCTTTTGACTTTGAAGACGCCCGATTTTGCTTTTTACTTGTGTAACTCTAATTTTTGCCATCGTTCTTAGGTTTATCCGTTAAATACTTTCTCTAATGAAATTCCTCTTTGTTTTGCAATTGTAACTGCACTACGCAATTGTAATAAAGCATCTAAAGTAGCTTTTACTACATTGTGAGGGTTAGAAGAACCTTGAGATTTAGATAATACATCATGTACTCCTACAGACTCTAATACCGCACGCACAGCACCACCAGCAATAACTCCGGTACCATGTGAAGCAGGCTTTAAAAATACTTTTGCTCCACCAAATTTTCCTTTTTGCTCATGAGGTAATGTTCCTTGTAAAATTGGAATTCTAACTAAGTTTTTCTTAGCGTCTTCAATTGCTTTTGCAATTGCAGATGCTACATCTTTAGATTTACCTAATCCATGACCAACTACTCCGTTACCATCTCCTACAACAACAATTGCAGAAAATCCGAAAGCTCTACCACCTTTTGTTACTTTAGTAACACGTTGTACACTTACTAACTTATCTACAAGTTCTAATCCGCTAGGTTTTACTCTTTCTACGTTTTTATAATTTTGATACATAATAACTTTCTTAAAATTTTAAACCCGCTTCTCTAGCAGCTTCTGCTAATACTTTTATTCTACCGTGATATAAATATCCGTTTCTATCAAAAGAAATAGTTTCTACACCAGCTTTAACAGCTTTTTCTGCTATTGCTTTTCCTACAGATGCCGCAGTTTCTAATTTTGAACCTGATGCAACATCTTTATCTCTAGAAGAAGCAGCTACTAATGTAATACCAGTAACGTCATCTACTAATTGAGCATATATTTCTTTATTACTTCTAAAAACAGATAACCTTGGCTTAGCCGCAGTTCCAGAAACAATTTTTCTGATTCTGTTTTTAATTCTTTGTCTTCTTTCAAGCTTTGATAATGCCATAATGATATATATTATGCAGATTTACCTGCTTTTCTTCTTAATTGTTCTCCTACAAATTTAACTCCTTTACCTTTATATGGCTCTGGTGCACGGAAAGAAC
>JBDNGO010000018.1:0-10435 GCA_041689245.1 Flavobacteriaceae bacterium
TACTTTTATCAAAATTTTTAGAGGAATAGCTAATTTTAAACAAGAAAGTCAACTTTTTTCTTGGATGTATAGAATTGCAACAAACGAATCTATTAGTTTTATTAATAAAAGAGCAAAAGAAAATAATGTAGATATTTCAGACTATCAACATAGCCTAACCTCTAATTTAGATAGTGATCTTCATTTTGATGGAGATGCAATTCAACTAATTTTACAGAAAGCAATTAAAACGCTGCCAACAAAACAGCAATTAGTATTTAATATGAAGTATTTTGATACATTAAAATACAGAGAAATATCAGAAATATTAGAAATAACTGAAGGTGCTTTAAAAGCATCTTACTTTCATGCGGTAAAAAAGATTGAATATTATATAAAAAATAACGCACATTAATTAAACCTTTGAAAGACTTTATAGTCTAAGAATTAAATGAATACAAAAAATAAATATAGTTTAGATCACATTAAGAGCATTACTCAGAATGAAAGTGGATTTTCTACACCAGAAAATTATTTTGATTCTGTTGAAGATGCTGTGTTTTCGAAAATAAAAGAGCAATCATTTTCTAAAGAAAATGCATTTACTGCTCCGAAAAACTATTTTAACAATTTTGAAGATTCATTATTTGCTAATCTTCATTTCCCTAAAAAAGAAGTGAAAGTAATTTCCTTAAAATCTAGATTGTTGAAAATAATTCCTGTAGCAGCGGCAGCAAGTGTGTTCCTTTTTATTGGTTTGAATTATTTTTCTTCTTCAGGTATAACTTCTTTTGAATCTCTCTCTTCTGAAGAAATAGAAAATTGGTTAGACGAAAGTTATTTAAACAACTCTTCATTACTTAATTTTGTGGATGCAGATTTTAAAGATAGTAATGTGCTAGAAGAATATACATCTATAAAAGATGAAGATATCTTAGAATATTTAAACACCATAGATAGTTCTATATTATTAACAGAAATAGAATCGTAATGAATAAAAAAACGTACATACTTACACTAGTTTTTGCGCTATTTATAAGCATACAACTATTTTCTCAAGAAAGAGAAAGTAATGAAAAAATTAAAGCTCTAAAAGTTTCTTACATTACAGAAAAACTAGCATTAACATCACAAGAAGCATCTAAATTTTGGCCTGTATATAACACGTTTGAAAAAGAACGTTATCAATTATTTCATGTTGAAAGAGCTGAAATGAAAAAGAAAATTGATAGTTTAGGAGGAGTTGACAACTTAACAGAAAACCAAGCCGAATCATTTACGAATGACATGCTTGCTTTAGAGAAGTTAAACTTCGAGACAAATGTTAGATATCAAAATACACTTAAAAAAGTAATTTCTTATAAGAAAATTGTAAAATTACAAATTGTAGAAAGAGATTTTAATAGACAACTCTTTAGACGGTATAAAAACCGAAAAGAATAAAAAATGATTTAATAATAAAAAAAGGAGAACTAATTAGTTCTCCTTTTTTTATTATTTATTTTCTATTAATGCTAAGCAAACAAACAATTCTGGTTTATTAGAAGTGTATTGTTTAATCCAAATTGTTAACTCATTTATTTCATGAGGCAACAATCTTTGTAGTGCTTTTTCTAGTTCCTTACAAAATAAATCTGCGTTAAAACTTACTTTTTTTAGTACCGTTTTTGTGTACTCAAACATTGCTCTTGCCATATGCCATACTTAATTTTAACTGTATTATTAAGTTAAACGTTAGATCTCTATTTTTAGTATCAAACTAATACTATAAAAGTACAAAAAAAATCATCTTTTAAAAAAGATGATTTTATTAAAATTAGTTAATAGAATGTTATATTTGGTTAAGCTTTTCTACTAAAGCATTTGCTTTCGTTTCTAACTCAACATTAATAGCTTTATAATGAGCTCTTTTGTCTTCAACTTTTTTTGCATGTAATTTCTCAATTAATACATCAAAAGTTTCAATTGCTTCATCAATAATAGCCTCCGTTTTTTTTGAGTTTGAAGGAGTTAACATTTGAGCGATATAACACTCTTCTATAATATCTCCTAAAGTATAATTAATATCTTTTTTTAAATTTTTTACGCTTGCCATAATCTTCTTTATTTTGGGTGCAAATTTACTACAAATTATTGATTTAAAATGTAATAATTACATTTTTTCATACATCGCTCTTAGTTTTTCTCGTGTAATTGTTTTTTGCCAATCTTTCCCTAAAGCATTCTCCCATAACGGAACTAAACTCAACGAAACATCAATCATTGTATCGAATTCTGCATCTGATAAATTTACACATAACCCTTTTGGAATATCAATAGTATGCTTTTTTACCATTCGTTTAAATTCTGCAACTCCTTCTGGATAAAACTCTTCTAATTGATCAAAAACGATACAGTTTCCTATGCCGTGCTTTGTCCCTAGTAGATAAGACAACCCATAACTCATTGCATGCGCTACTCCAACTTGAGAATATGCAATGCTCATTCCACCATGCCATGAAGCCATCATCAATTCATCTTGACTTTCCTCATCACGAATATCTTTTTCTATATATACTTTTCTACACAAGTCTAAAGATTTCTCTCCATAACTTTGACTAAAAGTGTTTAAGAACGTTCCTGTTAACGACTCTATACAGTGAATATAACAATCCATACCGGTATAAAACCATTGGTTTGTTGGTACATCTTTACATAATTCTGGGTCTAACACTACTTGATCAAACGGTGTGTAATCAGAATTCATTCCTAATTTACGTTCTGGTCCAGTTAAAACTGTCGTTCTTGAAACCTCTGCTCCTGTTCCTGATATTGTAGGAATACCAACATGATACACTCCTTGGTTTTTTACTAAATCCCACCCTTGGTAATCTGCAGAACTTCCTGGGTTTGTTAACATTAGCGCTACTGCTTTTGCATAGTCTAACATGGTACCTCCACCGATTCCGATAATTCCCGAAGGAATTTCATCAAACTCAGCAACTAAATCATCTCTATACCCATCAACATAGCTTGTTTTTGGCTCTTCTTCTGCACTTACGTACATAATTTTATCATTAAAATGCAACGGAATTCTACTGATTAACCAGTCATTCCCTTTAAAAACAGCATCCACAATAAATATAAATGGTGCTTTTTCGCTTTTACGTTTTGGTGCTAATATTTCATCTAATTGATTAAAACACCCTCTACCAAAAACTACGCGAGGAACCATTGGGAAATTTCTAAAACTCATAGTATATTATCTTATTTGGTGCAAAAATATAGAAAGTTTTTGGTTATTGAATAGTATCTAATGCTTTTTGATAATTTTCGAAAAATAAACCAACATGATAGCCATCTATCAAAGCATGATTTACTAAAATAGAAACAGGCATTTTTAACGTGTTTTCTTCTTCTATTAACTTCCCAAACGCCAACCTTGTTATTGAATCACTTTCACTACTCCTTGGCTCTTTATGACCTGTGAAATTTAGCCAAGGCAACGCAGAACAATAGACACAGTTATCAGAGTTAATTGGCGGGAACAACTCTGTTGAATTTAAAATTCGTTCTTTTTCATTTTTAAAATTCTGATAAAATTCATCCAAATTATCTGAATAATTAATAAATGAAAACCCAAATGTGTTATCTGATCGCAAAATAGTTGCAGAAGCATGAATCACATCATGAATTATAATTCGTTCATCTTCTATAATTCTATATTTAAAATTTTCAATAGAATTAATTGCTTTCATGCACGCATGTAAATACAACACAAAAAATGGAATCTCTTTTTCTTTAGCTATTTGATATACTTTCGTTACATCTACTGCAACAGTAACTCCAAAATATGGATCTACCAATTGTTTAAAATGTTCGAAATGTTGTTTCCGATTCCAGGTTTCTATCTCTAAATATTCCATTATACGAATGTAAGTATTTCGGTTATTGATGCAACGGTTTTATAAGCATCAAAAGCAATTACTTTTTATATTTCTATACATGTCTTTTTTAATTTAGCTCCTAACCGTTTGAAATGATGTAGAAAATGTCATTTCGACAGAATGACTATAGGAGTGATTAGAAATCTTATGAATTGGTTCTGGAAATGTAATTCTAACAAAACCACTAGTAGATTTCTCAATCGTGCCTCATTTCGAAATGACATCAAAGAAGTACTTTTGTTATTGATTCAAATATTTTTGAGCTTTTATCAAATCTTCTGGAGTATCTATTTCAATCCCCATAAAATCTGTTTCTACCATTTTTATTTTTTTTCCGTATTCTAAATACCGAATACATTCAATTTTTTCAGTTGCTTCGAGCGGGCGCATTGGCAGTTTATAAAAATCTAAAATTGCTTGCTTTCTAAAAGCATATACACCAATATGTTCGAAATAACGCGCTCCTGCATTCTTATCTCTTGGATATGGAATTGGAGAGCGAGAAAAGTACAAGGCAAAATCATTTTCATCAACAATGACTTTTACATAATTAGGATCTGTAATATCTTTCCAATCCGTAATTTCTTGCATCAAAGAAGCCAAATCTATTTGCTCTGAATCATCTCCTTTAAAAACTTTTAACACTTCTTCTAAAGGACCTTTTTTAACAAAAGGTTCGTCTCCTTGAACATTTACCACAATATCAACATCTAAATGCTCTACTGCTTCTGCTATACGATCAGAACCACATTCGTGTTCTTTAAGACTCATAATTGCTTTTCCTCCAAACTTCTCTACTTCAGCTTTAATAATTTCACTATCAGTAACCACATATACAGTATCAAAAAGTTCTGTAGCAACCGTTGCTTCATAGGTTCTAACAATTACTGGTTTACCACCTAAATCTGCCATTAATTTACCTGGGAAACGTGTTGCTCCATAACGCGCCGGAATCATTGCAATAACTTTCATTCTTTATGAATTTTATTCTTAAAATGAGATTTCTACTTTCGCAGGAATGACACTAATTTATAATACAGATTTAATTGCTGCCACCATATTCGCTGCTCTTTTGTTCAATTGCTCTTCTGTCCAAGATAATTTAATCAAACAAGAAATATTTCTTGAAATGAGATCGTCTGACTTTGGAAACGCTGTCGTATTTAAATCTTGCATTCCGTTTACTATCTGATTTGATAATGGAAATAAAGACACTTTATTTTTTAAATGACTCCACTTACGCACATAATGCCAATCGTTTTCGTAATAATTCCAATATGCATCTATTCCGTGTTCTTTAAAAGCTTTTACTACTTTATCTGTTAACTCTTTTGTTGGCATAAAGAATGATAAAAACCCTGCGCTATCTCCAGCTTCATCGGGAATTCTTCTAAACGTAACTTCGGGAATCGTTTTTAAAGCATCTTTTAATACTTTTTTATTTTTACGTTGTGTTTCTACAAAACCATCTAATCTTCTTACCTGCGCCAATCCAACAGCTGCATTCAATTCAGAAATTCTAAAATTGTATCCTAAGAAAGGGTGAGATTCTACGCCTCTATCATTACCAACATGATCGTGACCATGATCTGTGTAATGATCTGCATTTACAGCAAGGTTTGGGTCATTGGTTACCATTGCTCCTCCTTCACCACAGGTAATTGTTTTTACATAATCAAAAGAAAAACAACCAGCATCACCTATTGTTCCTAATTTTCGTCCTTTATAAGTACCACCAATTGCCTGACATGCGTCTTCTAACAAAAATAAATTATGTTTATCACAAATAGCTTTCAACGCATCTAAATCTGCCATAGAACCACACATGTGAACTGGCATTATAACCTTTGTTTTTGATGTAATTGCAGCTTCTACAGCTTTTGGATCTAAAGTAAGTGTGTCATCAATATCAACTAAAATTGGTGTTGCTCCAGCAGCTAAAATAGATTCGAAAGTAGCAACAAAAGTAAAGGTTGGCATAATTACCTCATCTCCTGCTCCAACACCTAATACAGCCAATGCTACATTTAACGCAGTAGTTCCACTACTTGTTAACTGTGCATGTTTTACACCTAAGTTATCTTGTAATTCTTGCTCTAATTCTTTTGCTTTCCAATGTCCATTTCTAGCTCCATCAAATCCGTAACGCATTAAAACGCCACTTTCTAAAACGTCGTTTACTTCTTTGCGTTCTGCATCTCCAAATAATTCAAATCCTGGCATTTTTATAAATTTTAAATTAAGCGTCAAAGATAAAGAATTAATCCTTGATTTTTATCACTGAAAAAGCGAAGTTGTAAAGAAAGATTATTTTAACTCGTTGCTACTTTTGAGGAAAATAGCTACCTAAGTATCAGTTCGAGTGCTTTTTTGCTAAAAAAATTATGTAGAGAACTCGTTTAAAAGCTAAAACTGGTATTCTCGATTCAAATTTTACGAATTTAAATCGTAAAATTTACTAGAGTTGACAGCATATTATCAAAATGTATCACGAATTATTTTATATAAACTTCTAGCAACTCTGAAGTTTCATTAGAATCAATAGAAAACTCTTTAAAACAAGCTGGAACTAATAAAGTTTCTCCAAAAGATAGCTTTTCTTGTTGATTCTTATATACGAATTCTACTTCTCCTTTTACACACATATAAATGACAAAGGAATCTTTATCTGAATTATTCACTTGAGTATTCTTAGAAATAGGTAAAATGTTTGTGGTGAAATATGGGCAAGAAACAATTTCTGACGCTTCGTTCTCTTTTTTTGTATACGCTGATTTATAAGAATCTTGTACTTTATACTCAATAGCGTCTAGCGCTTCGTTTGTATGTAAATCACGAAATGTTCCATCCGGATTTGGTCTGTCCCAGTCGTAAATTCTGTAGGTAACATCAGACGTTTGCTGAATTTCTGCTAATACAACTCCTGCTCCAATTGCATGCACTCTTCCGGTCGGAATAAAATACACATCTCCTTTAGAAACCTCATCAATATTTAAAATATCTAAAAGTGTTTTATTTTCTAGGTTTTTTACATATTCTTCTGAGGTTACCTCTTCTTTAAAACCTACAATTAAATTTGCTTTTTCATCGGCTTGTAGTACATACCACATTTCTGTTTTTCCAAAAGAATTATGACGTTGTTTTGCCAACGTATCATTTGGATGTAATTGAATACTCAACGCTTCTTTCGCATCAATAAATTTAATTAATAAAGGGAAATTTTCTCCAAATACTTCGTGAATTTTATTCCCAACTAAATCACCTTTGTAGTTAGCAATTAATTGTTTTAAATCAATTCCTTTTAAGTTTCCGTTTGCAACTATTGAAGTATTTTCTTTTACATCAGAAATTTCCCAGCTTTCGCCAATATCTTTTCTGTGAGATTTTTTTGACAACAAATTCATTAGTTTTTCTCCACCCCAAATTTTTTCTTTTAGGATGGGTTCAAATTTTAAAAATTGAAGGATACTCATAAACAGTTTTTTATACTTACAAAACTACACCGAAAATTAAACAATTACTATGAAATAACTTTAATTAACGTTAAAGACCTTGAGGTACTGAAAAACACCCAATGTTCATTTTTTATTAGCATCTAGGTTCCTTTGTTATATAAAAGAACACAGCCTACAACAATGTTTATATAGATAGTTGATTCTAAAAAACTACTCCTCTTTAAGTTTGAGTGTGTTTTACTCAATTCATCTCTAAATGTAAAAGAACCGAAAACAAAGTATCCCTCATAGGTTTTGGAGAAATACCTATGAAAGGGTCACCAAGGTATTTGACGGTTATTAAAGGGTTTATTGGTTGGTTTGTGTTCACAATATTTAGTGTACCTTTAATCTCCTATTTATTAAATTAAAAATTATGAAAAAATTTATTTTTCTTTTAACGATGAGTATATTTTTTATCTCATGTAAAAAAACGAATACAAAGACGAACCAATTACAATTATCTGGACTAAATGAACCTGTAGAAATAATCAGAGATAAATGGGGAATTAATCACATCTACGCTAAAAACCAAGAAGATCTCTTCTTTACCCAAGGTTATGCTGCTGCAAAAGACCGATTATTTCAATTTGAGATTTGGCGCCGTCAAGCGACAGGTACAGTTGCCGAAATTTTAGGAGAGCGAGAGCTAAAACGAGATATTGGTACTCGTTTGTTTAAATTTAGAGGTGATATGAAAACAGAAATGAACCATTATCATAAAGATGGTGAAGAGATCATTACTGCATATACCAATGGTGTCAATGCATATATTGAAGAGATCCTAAAAACACCAGAAAAACTTCCCTTAGAATTTAAATTGCTCAATATTAAACCTGAAAAATGGACTCCAGATGTTGTTATATCAAGACATCAAGGTCTTTTAGGAAATATTGATGAGGAATTAAAAATAGCACGTTCTGTTGCTAAAATTGGTGTACAAAAGACAAAGGAACTTGCTTGGTTTCACCCAAAAGATCCAGACATTAATATCGATTCAAAAATCAACAGAAATTTACTTAGTCACGATATTTTAGAATTGTATAATGCATATAGACAAACGGTAAAGTTTAAACCTGAAGATGTTATTCCAGAATTTAGAAGTACAGAAAAAGTAACTGCATTCTTGCAAATGAATGAAACTGATAATGATTCCTTAGCTATTGGAAGTAATAATTGGGTGGTCAGTGGCAAGCTTATGAAAGACGGAAATACATATATGGCTAATGATCCGCATAGAAGCATCGCTGTACCTTCGTTGCGATATATGGCGCATTTAGTCGCTCCAGGTTGGGATGTAATTGGTGGCGGCGAACCGGAAATTCCTGGAATCTCAATTGGGCATAATGAATACGGAGCTTGGGGACTTACAGTTTTTAAAACTGATGGTGAAGACTTATATGTATATGACTTAAATCCAGGAAATCTGAACCAATATAAATACAAGGACCATTGGGTTGATATGAACGTGATTTCAGAAACTATTAAAGTAAAAAACCAAGAAGATGTTTCTGTTAATCTTTTCTATACACAGCACGGACCTGTTGCGTACATTGATACAAAAAATTTAAAAGCGTATGCCATACGCTGTGCATGGTTAGAGCCTGGAGGAGCTCCATATTTGGCTTCCTTAAGAATGGATCAAGCAAAAACTTGGGAAGAATTTCGAGAAGCCTGTAACTACAGTCATATTCCTGGAGAAAATATGATTTGGGCAGATAAAGAAGGTAATATTGGTTGGCAAGCAGTTGGTATTGCTCCTATCAGAAATAATTTTAGCGGTTTAGTTCCTGTTCCTGGAGACGGCAGTTATGAATGGGATGGCTACTTACCTATTCTTGAAAAGCCTCATGCATACAATCCTGAAAATGGTTTTTTTGCAACAGCCAATCAAAATGTAACCCCAGAAAATTATACACATTGGAATGCTATTGCGTACTCTTGGTCAGATCCTTACCGTGGTGATCGTGTAAACGAAGTGTTAAGTTCAGGCAATAAAATGACAATGAATGATATGAAAGCCTTACAGGTAGATTATTTATCCATTCCTGCTAGAATTTTAGTTCCCTATTTAAAAAAATTATCTTTTACAGGAAAAGTAAAAAAAGCACAAGGATTTTTAGCAAATTGGAACTACAAGTTAGAATCAGACGCCTTTGAAGCTGCCATTTATGTGGCTTGGGAAAACGAAATCAAAGAGTCAGCGAAAGAGTACTTTATTCCGAGTGCTGTTAAAGGTATTATTACTGGATTACAAATGAAAACCATTATAGATAATATTCAAAATTTAAAATTCAAAGCCAATGCAACCCAAAGTAGAAACCTTTTTTTAAGTACTACTTTTAAGAGAGCCGTTTCTAATTTAGAAAATACACTTGGTACAGATATGACTAAATGGCAATATGGACAGGGAAAATTCAAGCATATCTATATGGCTCATGCTTTAGGAAGCTCGGTAACTCAAGAGATAAAGACGAAACTAGACTTAGGACCTTTACCTCGTGGAGGAAACTCATATACTCCTGGTTCAACAGGGGGCAATAACAATCAAAGCAGTGGAGCATCATTCAGAATGATTGTTAATACTGGAGATTGGGACGCTACCATTAGCACTAATGGCCCAGGACAATCTGGAGATCCTAAAAGTCCATTTTACAGTAACTTGTTTGAACCTTGGGCTAAAGACAACTACTTTCCTGTGTATTACTCACGAAGTAAAATAGATTCAGTAGCTGTAAGTTCATATATATTAAAACCTAAAAAGTAGATGATAAAATTCTTTAGAGCTTATGTTTTAGCTAGACGCTTAATTGGTAATGACCCTGTTACCCAAACTTAGACTAAAGGAGGCACCTATGAAGCTGCCGGAAAAGCATTATGTAAAAATAAGAAAACTTTATGTCCCGTCCTGAAATAGCGATACACAAAAAGTATCCTAATGGAAAAATCACAAGAAGCACGCTACATTAAGCGAACCCAAAAAGACTATTCGATGTCTTTTAAATTAGAAGTTGTACAAGCAATAGAGCAAGGAAA
>JBDNGO010000019.1:0-20430 GCA_041689245.1 Flavobacteriaceae bacterium
ATCAAAAGGAGTCATCATTATAAAAGAATATTTTTTCAATAATACAAAAAGAAAATCAGATGTAAAACTCGTACTTTTGCTTTATGTCAACAAAACTTTTAGATACAATTTACAATCCTAAAGATGTACGAAAACTAAAACCCTCACAATTACCGGTTTTGGCAAAAGAAATCCGTGACTTTATTATTGATATTGTAGCAACAAAAGAAGGGCATTTAGGCGCAAGTTTAGGTGTTGTTGAATTAACTATTGCGTTGCATTACTTGTTTGATACACCAACTGATTTATTAGTTTGGGATGTTGGGCATCAAGCATATGGACATAAAATATTGACTGAAAGGAAGGCTATTTTTGATACGAATAGACGATTAAACGGAATCTCAGGTTTTCCAAAAAGAAGTGAAAGCAATTATGATGCTTTTGGTGTTGGTCATTCTTCTACGTCTATTTCTGCAGTGTTAGGAATGGCAATTGCTTCTAAATTAAAAGGAGAAACAGAAAAACAACATATTGCAGTTATTGGTGATGCTTCTATTGCAAGCGGAATGGCTTTTGAAGCCTTGAATCATGCTGGAGTTACAGATGCAAATGTGTTGGTTATTTTAAATGACAATGCTATTGGTATTGATCCGTCAGTTGGTGCACTAAAAGAGTATTTAACTAAAGTAAAATCAGATAAAAGATTAGCTGCACAAAACAATATTATTAAAGCCTTAAATTTTAACTATTCTGGCCCTATTGATGGTCATAATTTAGACGAACTCCTTTCTGAATTGACTCGATTGAAAAAGGTAAAAGGACCCAAATTTTTACACATTATTACTACAAAAGGAAAAGGTCTACAACAAGCAGAAGAAAACCAAGTTCAATATCACGCACCTGGGAAATTTGATCGTAAAACAGGTGAAATTATTCCAAAAGAGCTAAAAATTGAGCCACAAAAATATCAAGATGTATTTGGTAAAACCTTGGTTGAATTGGCAGAAAAAAACAAAAAAATTGTTGGCATCACTCCCGCTATGATTACTGGAAGTTCCTTAAATTTTATGCTAGAAAAATTTCCTGAAAGAACTTTTGATGTTGGTATTGCAGAACAACACGCTGTAACATTAGCAGCAGGAATGGCAACACAAGGAATTGTTCCTTTTTGTAATATTTATTCTACTTTTTTACAACGCGCTTACGATCAAATTATACACGATGTTGCCTTGCAAAATTTACCTGTAATTTTTTGCTTAGATAGAGCAGGTTTGGTTGGAGAAGATGGCGCAACACATCATGGCGTTTTTGATTTAGCTTATTTACGTTGTATTCCGAATTTAATAATTTTTGCGCCAAGAAATGAAATTGAACTTAGAAACATTATGTACACCGCTCAATTAGGATTGAAAAATCCGATTGCAATTCGGTATCCGAGAGGAAAAGGTGTTTTGATTGATTGGAAACACCCTTTTTCTAACATAGAAATTGGCACAGGAATTTGTGTAAAAGAAGGGAAAGAGCTTGCGGTTTTATCTATTGGTAGCATTGCAAAAAATGTAACTTCAGCCATTGAAAAAACAAATCAAAATATTTCTGTGGCGCATTACGACATGCGTTTTGTGAAGCCTTTGGATGAAAAATTACTGCACACCATTTTCAATTCTTTTGAGACTATTATTACCGTTGAAGACGGAACAATTTCTGGTGGATTTGGAAGTGCAATTTCAGAATTTGCAATAAAAAATAGGTATAAAAATAACATTACAATACTTGGAGTTCCAGATGAATTTATTCATCAAGGAGCTGTTGAAGAACTTTATAAAATTGCAAAAATAGATTCCGATGCTATATCTAACGAAATAAAAAAAGCAGCATTGAATTAATGCTGCTTTTTTTATAGTTAAAAATATTTTTATTTAATAATTACTTTTCCTGTAGCTTTTCTATTCTTTGAGTCTATCAAATTAACAATATAAACTCCAGAAGTTAAGTTTACAGAAATTGGTTGTTTTTCTTGTTGTGTAAAATCAACTTGTTTAGAAAATACTGATTTACCGTTCATATCAAACATCAAAAGGGTTGCTTTTCCTACCGTGTTTTTTGCGAATAGGGTAAATTCTCCACTAGAAACTGTTGGATACATTGTAAACACTTTGTTGTCTTTGATTACATCCTCTAAAGAAGCAGTAGCTCCAGCAGTAAATTGTCCAGTAAACATTCCTCTACCATATGTAGAAGCCATTACAGTATTGTCTGCAGTTCTTAAACTAAATGCTGTAACTTTTACATTAGACATTCCGTTAAAAGATTGAGTCCAACTTGGATTTGCATCATTAAAATTATCAGTTTTCCAAACACCTAATTGTGTTCCTATAATTACTTCATTAGTGTTTAAAGGATTCATCATAATTGCTTTTACAGGAATGTCTGGAAAATTACCTTCTTTAGATGTCCAATTAGTTCCTCCATCAGCACTATACCAAATACTAATTACACCATAATTGTGGAAAGTTACTAAAATATCATTTTCTGTAGTACCAAATGCTATCGAAGAAACACTTCCTGAAAAACTTCCTCCTGAAATAGTACTCCAAACCGGACCAGCTGTATTTGCATTGTCAACTATTAATACTTTTCCGTTCCTAGTTCCTATAAATAATTTTGTAGATGTTGTTGTAAATGGAGATACTTTTAAAACGGTGGCATCTGTGTCTAATAAAACGTTTTTTAAAACTAACTTATCAACCGAGGTAGATAAATTACTAAATCTTCCTATAGCTCCTAATCTCGTTGACGAACTATCTGTAGCAAAATTTGTATATAAGATATCTAAGTTATCATCTAAGTCTGCTGGATTTATAAAGCTCCCAGAATAAGGATCGCTGTCAGTAAAAATTGTTGTATAAGCTCCAGAATAAGGTAACTGATATCTACGATAATTGTTATATACATATGCTGCAATAGCGTAGCTACCATCTTTGTCTATAAAACTATAAGCACCATCACCACCTCTTATTTCAATAGTGCTATTTATTCCTGTACTTGCCCCATTAATAAATTGAGTTCCATTATCTTGAGCCCCAGAAAGCAATAATTGATTTGTAGTGCTTTGCCCAATTTCTCCGTGATAAAATTGAGTTACATTATAGTCTTTAATTCTTGCTTCTATTGCTGTAGTTGTTGTTTCTGCTCCTGATAACGAACTCGCATAATATACACCTCCATCATTCCCAATAATTGCTTTATTTGGGTCTGTTGGATGAAATGCCCAACCATGCTGATCTGCATGCACTGTTGGAATGGTTAAAGCTGCTAAATTATTGTTATTAGACCATTTAGAGATTTGTTTCCAAGTGGTTCCTACATCAACACTTCTAAATAAGTCGATCCCGCCAACATACACTTTATTATCGTCTGTTGGATCTACTTCTATGACCAAATCATACCAAGATTGTCCTCTCGTAAAATCGTTATTAGGAATTCCTGTATCAGCATCTGCTGGTCCAGTAATACTTGTAGTAGTCGTAAAACTATCTGTGGTGCTCAGAATTTGAGGCGTCGTTGTACTACTGTATAAAACATACATTTTATCTTTGTTTGTTTTAGATACAGCTAATTCTACTCTTTCTCCGTTTGTTATTGTATGTTCAACTGTGAAAGTATTTCCATTAATAGATTTTAAAATGGTTCCACCTCCTTTACCATAAATATTTTTTCCTGTACCAAACCAAATTGTATTGTCCGCTGCTATTTCTATATCGTTAGGTTCATATTCAGTGCTTATCTCTGGAATTGCTGGTAAGTTTACTTGGGTCCAAGAAGTTCCAGCATTTGTAGTTTTGTATAATCCTGTTTTTTGTGCTCCAGGAAATTGACTATTTCCTGCATGAGCTCCAGCAACTCCAATAAATACTTCTGTTGTTCCTCCATTATTCCAAGCAACAATATCATTGATGTAAAATAATCTAGCTCTTAAGTTTGGATTTAAATTATCACTATATACATTTGTCCAAGATGTTCCTCCATCTGTAGATTTCCAAACTCCATTCCCAATTCCTTGATTTCCTGTATAAGATTCTCCTGTACCTATATACATAATTTGAGAATTATTTGGATCAACTGTCATACAGCTTATTGATAAGTTTTCATCAATACCAACTCTTGTCCAAGAAGAGTTTACATCTGTAATGTCGTTGTTTGCCCACAAACCTCCAGAAACTCCACCAGCAAAAACACGTTTGTGTGTTGCATCATTTGGGTCAAATAGCACAACTCGTGTTCTACCACCAACATTATTTGGTCCTCTTTCTACCCACATATTATCTGCTGCATCTCCAGGAACTCTTTGTGATTTTCTTTGTGCTTTTAATTCTTGCTGAACTCGAATAAAATTCTCAGGATGTGTTCTTCCTGTATTTGGGTTCATTTCCAATAAATATTCTTGTTCAAAATATTTATTAGGTGGTATTCCTTTTGCTTTTCTCTCTTTTTTTGTAAGTTGTAAAGATTGATTATACCGATGACTCTTTAAGAATTTTGCATATTTTTCTCTAACTTTTTCTGCTTCAGAGTCTTGATTTAAAGCCGTATAGATTGCAAACGCTCCAATAACCAAAGCAAAAAAGAATAGTATTTTTTTCTTCATAAGAAATTTATTTTAAGGTTTTCAAAGTTAGTGATTTGAATTTATATAAGGTTTCCGTTTAATTTTTTATGCAATCTAATTGCATAACTATCAGACATTTTAGAAACATAGCTACAGATTTTCATAATTCTATGATATAAATTGTCTGTGGTATTTTTGTATTCGTTTGGCAATAAATTTAAGACTAGTTTGTCATAATTAGAAGCTGTTTCTAAAAAGGAGTTGTTTAATGCATTTACAAATACATCTATTACGTCGGCAATAATTTTATACCCAGCAACTTCTTTTTCTACTACATTATTGCTTTTATAAATCTTATCTACACTAATTTTAATAATATCATTTATTTGAGCCTCGTATTTACATCTATCTAATAAACCTTTGTCAAACTCACCTCTTAAAATAGTTTCTTCATTTGCTAAAAAAATGTCTGCAGCCTCATTTATTAATACACCGATTGCTAATGCACGTAAATAGCTTACTCTATCTTTTTTATGTTGTAAAGAATGGTATTTCTTCGTGTCAATTGTGTTTTTTACCAGCTTAATCATAAATTCTAGTGCAAAATCTTCTTCGATTAAACCAAGATTAATTCCGTCTTCAAAATCGATGATTGTATAACAAATATCGTCTGCCGCTTCTACTAAATACGCTAATGGGTGTCTGTAAAAAGAAATATCTTTTGTAGTCGATTTTTGCTTTAAACCTAAATCATTTGCAACATCTAAAAAGGCGTCTTTTTCTGACTGAAAAAAGCCATATTTTTTATCTACAATATGGTTTGTCGGTTTTTTTGGTAACGATTCTTTTGGGTATTTCATAAACGCACCTAATGTTGCGTATGACAATCGTAATCCACCAGAAATCCCTTCTCTTGATTCTGTTAATATTTTAAATCCGTTGGCATTTCCTTCAAAATCTATTAGATCTTGATATTCTTTTTCAGAAAGTGCTGTTTTAAATTTTTGCCCTTTTCCTGTTTTAAAGTATTCTCCAATTGCTTTTTCTCCTGAATGTCCAAAAGGTGGATTACCAATATCATGTGTTACAGAAGCGGCAGCAACAATGGCTCCAAAATCATTAAATGTATAGCCTAATGCTACTAGATTTGGATGACGTTCTAAAATAGCTTTTCCAACACGTCTCCCAATACTTCTACCCACAACAGATACTTCTAAACTGTGCGTTAAACGGGTATGCACAAAGTCGGTTTGTGACAACGGTATTACTTGTGTTTTATCTTGTAAGCTTCTAAAAGCTGATGAAAATATAATTCTATCAAAATCTACTTCAAAACCCAAACGTGTTTCGTCTTGTTGTGCTCTGTGGCGTTTTTCTGTGTCGCCAAATCGTTTTAGTGAAAGTAATTGTTCCCAGTTCATTGTTGTTTTTATTTAATGATGAGATTCCTGCCTTACTGAATCTAGTTCAGCACAAGTCGCAGGAATGACAGAAAAAACGAAAATAACAAAAAGAGAAGCAGAAATGCTTCTCTTTTATCCTTTTAATTTAATTATTATGAAAAACTATTTTTATAGAATTTCACAGATTTTTGGTTCAATTAAGAACCACACATTAAGCAATCGTCTGGTCCGGCATCTTTAGATGCTTCTACCATTGCTTTAAATTCTTCTGCAGACATTGGTTTTTCAACTTCATCAGCTTTCTTTTCTTTAGAAAGTGTAAACTGAGTTGCGTTTACTGCCGATTTTGTTCTTAAATAATACATCCCTGTTTTTAATCCAGATTTCCATCCGTAGAAATGCATCGATGTTAATTTTCCAAAATCTGGATCTTGCATAAATAAGTTTAGCGATTGAGATTGATCGATAAAATATCCTCTATGGCGCGCCATATCAATAATATCTTTCATGCTCATTTCCCAAACTGTTCTATACAATTCTTTTAATTCTGTCGGAATTGCATCAATATGTTGAATAGATCCGTTTGCCCGCATAATATCTTCTTTCATGTCGTTATTCCACAATCCTAATTCTACTAAATCTTCAAGTAAATGTTTGTTTACAACAATAAACTCCCCAGATAATACTCTCCGTGTATAAATGTTAGAAGTATATGGTTCAAATGCTTCGTTGTTTCCTAAGATTTGAGATGTTGATGCTGTTGGCATTGGAGCAACTAATAACGAGTTTCTAACTCCATGTTTCATTACTTGTTTACGTAATTTTGCCCAATCCCAGTTTCCGCTTAATTCTTCATCTTTAATTCCCCACATATTAAATTGGAATTCTCCTTCTGACATTGGAGATCCTTTAAATGTAGAATAAGGTTCTTTTGCTTTCGCTATTTCCATAGAAGAAGTTACCGCAGCAAAATACATGGTTTCAAAAATCTCTTGATTTAATTTTTTCGCTTCATCAGAAGTAAATGGTAAACGCAAGCTGATAAATGCATCTGCCAACCCTTGAATTCCTAATCCAACTGGTCTGTGACGGAAGTTAGAATTTTCTGCCTCTTTAACTGGATAGTAATTCATATCGATAACCGTATCTAAGTTACGTATTACCTTTTTAGTTACTTCAAATAATTTTTTGTGATTGAAAAATTTTTCTCCGTTTTCTTTTTCTGTAACAAACATTGGCAAAGCAATAGATGCTAAGTTACAAACCGCAACCTCATCTTTTGCTGTGTATTCCATAATCTCTGTACACAGGTTTGAAGAACGGATTGTTCCTAAATTCTTATGATTTGTTTTACGGTTAACAGCATCTTTATACAACATGTAAGGTGTACCCGTTTCAATCTGAGATTCTAATATTTTCTCCCAAACTTCTCTTGCTTTAATTGTTTTTCTTCCTTTTCCTACTTTTTCGTATCCTTCGTATAATTTTTCGAATTCATCTCCGTACGTATCAAATAAATGTGGACATTCATTTGGGCACATTAACGTCCACATTCCATCTTCTTGAACACGTTTCATAAATAAATCTGGAATCCACATTGCGTAGAATAAATCTCTTGCACGCATTTCTTCTTTTCCGTGATTTTTCTTTAAATCTAAAAAATCAAAAATATCAGCATGCCAAGGTTCTAAATACATTGCGAAAGAACCTTTACGTTTTCCTCCTCCTTGATCTACATAACGAGCTGTATCATTAAATACTTTTAACATGGGTACAATTCCGTTTGAGGTACCGTTTGTTCCTCTAATATAAGAACCTGTAGCTCTTACATTGTGTAAGGATAATCCAACACCACCAGCAGATTGAGAAATCATGGCCGTTTGTTTTAAAGTGTCGTAAATCCCATCAATACTATCGTCTTGCATTTGTAATAAGAAACAAGAAGACATTTGTGGTTTTGGAGTACCCGCGTTAAATAATGTTGGAGTTGCATGTGTAAAATATTTTTTACTCATTAACTCATACGTTTCTATTGCTTCGTCAATATCGTTTTTATGAATACCAATTGAAACACGCATTAACATATGTTGTGGACGCTCAACAATTTGTCCGTTTAACTTTAATAAGTACGACCGCTCTAATGTTTTAAAACCAAAATAATCGTAATTAAAATCTCTATTATAAATAATAGTAGAATCTAATTTTTCTGCATTGTCTTTGATGATTTTATATACATCATCTGCTAACAATGGTGCTTTTTTATCTGTACGTGGATTTACATAGTAATATAAATCGTCCATAGTTTCTGAGAACGATTTCTTTGTGTTTTTATGTAAGTTAGAAACGGCAATTCTTGCTGCTAATTTTGCATAATCTGGATGAGCTGTTGTCATTGTCGCGGCGGTTTCTGCTGCTAAATTGTCTAATTCTGAAGTTGTAACGCCATCATACAACCCTTCAATAACACGCATGGCTACTTTTACAGGATCAACAATTTTGTTTAATCCATAGCACATTTTTTTTACTCTAGCCGTAATTTTATCAAACATCACAGGCTCTTTCTTCCCGTCTCTTTTTAGAACATCCATTGTTAATTAAGGTTTTATTTGGTTGATTATATTGTCAAAACATCCACTTTTTGACACTTATTTTGATTTGTTGATTCTTTATTAATTTACTGAATTTTAAAAATCTGAATCGAAACTGATACTTCCTGTTCCTCCAGATTTTACACCTGCTTTTTGATATTCTGATACTCTTTTTTCAAAGAAGTTTGTTTTTCCTTCTAAAGAAATCATTTCCATAAAATCAAACGGATTTGGAGTATTGTATTCTTTTTCGCAATTGAATTCTCCAAGTAATCTATCCGTTACAAATTCTAAATACTCAGTCATTAACTTTGCGTTCATACCAATTAAACTAGCTGGTAAAGATTCTGTAATAAATTCACGCTCAATATTTAATGCGTCAACTATAATTTCTCTAATACGATCTTTTGGTACTTTATTTACAATGTGATTGTTGTGTAAATGAACAGCAAAGTCACAATGCATACCTTCGTCTCTAGAAATTAATTCATTAGAAAAAGCTAATCCAGGTAATAATCCTCTTTTCTTTAACCAGAAAATAGAACAAAATGCTCCTGAAAAGAAAATTCCTTCAACGGCTGCAAAAGCAATTAAACGCTCTGCAAAAGAATCAGATTCTATCCATTTTAATGCCCAATCTGCTTTCATTTTAATTGCAGGAAAAGTTTCTATTGCTCTAAAAAGCTTGTCTTTTTCTGCTTTATCCTTCACATACGTATCTATTAATAGAGAATACGTTTCTGAATGAATATTCTCCATCATAATTTGGAAACCATAGAAAAATTTTGCTTCTGAGTATTGCACTTCATTTACAAAATTTTCAGCTAAATTTTCATTTACAATTCCGTCAGAAGCTGCAAAAAAGGCTAAAATATGTTTGATAAAGTAGCGTTCATCGTCTGTTAATTTTGTATTCCAGTCGATAACGTCTTCAGATAAATCAATTTCTTCAGCGGTCCAAATACAAGCTTGTTGTTTCTTATACCATTCCCATAAATCATCATGTTGAATTGGAAAAATTACAAATCTGTTTTCGTTTGGCTGTAAAATTGGTTCTATGGCAGACATTCTTTATAAAAATATTTAGTTGTTTCGTTTATGTGTTGTTTATCGAAAAGGACATTAACAAAGATTAAAAAAATTGTCTGAAATACGAAGTCATACTTATTCACAATACCTTGAAGTTTTTAACAAAACGTTCACTTTTCTCTTTTTTTTGTTTTTATAAAAAACTTTTTAAAATGCTGTATAACAGTTGTTTGTTTTTTTCATTTTTTTTAATCCCTTGGTTTTATTGACTTCATAAAAAATATGAATTTTAAAGTTTTAGAATTTGCTAATTCTTTTTTGGTTTTTTTAAGTTTGACTTTTTTGCAAAAAAAAGGACTCATAAAATATGAGTCATTTTGGTAAAAAATAGATTTTTTTACTCTTTTGTTGTCGCGGTTAAATTAATGCTTACTTCTACTTTAATTCTAAAAGCTCAAATAAACGGCCATAAGAAACTGTTCGTATTGCTAATATTACTTTTTTTGTGATTCTTTATTTTTTGTAAGAACACAAATTAGTTTTTAATATTAGCTTCTGCTACTTTTTCTAATTCCGCATACCAATCTTCTCCAAATTTACGAATTAAAGCTTGTTTAACAAATTTATAAACAGGCACTTGTAATTCTTTTCCTAATGAACATGCATCATCGCAAATTTCCCATTTATGATAATTTACAGCAGAGAACTCACTATAATCTTTAACTCTTATTGGATATAAATGACAAGAAATTGGTTTTTTCCAGTCAATAACTCCTTGATTATATGCTTCTTCAATTGCACATAATGCGGTTTTATTTTTATCAAAAATAACATATGCGCAATCGGCATTGTTTATTAGAGGTGTTTCTAATTCTCCCAAATCACTTGTAACCCAAGTCCCTTGACTTTCTATAACATCAATTCCCTCTTGGCGTAAAAAAGGTTTTACCTTCGGATAAATTTCTTCTAAAATTTTGGTTTCTTCTTTTTCTAAAGGCGCGCCAGCATCACCATCAATACAACAAGCACCTTTGCATGCTGATAAATTACACATGAAATCTTTTTGAATAACGTCTTCTGAAACGATTGTTTTTCCTAATTGAAACATCTCGCAAAAATACATTTATTTTTTTCTATTTCTTTACCTTTACAATGACTAAAATAACCTAAATGAAAAAATTTGATGTGTTAATTATTGGTGGAGGAGTAGCAGGAATGCAATGTGCTTTAATTTTGGGTTCTGCAAAAGAAAAACCTTTTGCAGCTGATAAAAAAATTGGAATTATACTACATCAAAAAACCTCTCACCTACAAAACGCATTGTTTAATAATGTGTTAGGAATTCATCCAAAAACGCTAGGAAGTGCTCTTTTAAATGATGGAAAAGAACAATTAAAAACGTTGTACCCACATCTTTACCAGATAGAAAAAGAGAAAGTTTGTACCATTGAAAAATCTAAAAACGGGTTTATTATCTCTACAAACAAAAGAAAACACACCTCATCTATAGTTGTAATTGCACTAAACTATTCGAAACCGTTTCTTATTGATGGTTTGGAAGCGTTTATTATTCCACATAAAAAAGCCAATCCAGAAAAAGACAGAATTCAATTAAAAAATGACGATTTGTTGGTAGATAAAGGACTGTATACTTGTGGAACTATTGCTGGTTTAAGAAGTCAGTTTGCAATTGCCGCTGGAAGTGGTGCAACTGTAGCAACAGATATTTTAACGCTATGGAATGACGGAAATCACCCCAAAGTTCACGATAAAATATAAAGAAAAAACCAGATAAATATCTGGTTTTTTCTTTATATTTTATTGCCTACGTTATTCCACCGTTACTGACTTTGCTAAATTTCTAGGTTGATCTACATTTCTCCCTAACATTACTGCTATATGATAAGACAATAATTGAAATGGAATTGTTGTAAGTAGTGGTGTAAACGCCTCTTCAGTATCCGGGATTTCAATTACATGATCTGCAATTTCTTTAACCGTAGTGTCCCCTTCTGTAACAACTGCTATAATCTTACCAGATCTCGCTTTTATTTCTTGAATATTACTTACCACTTTTTCGTAATGCCCTTTACTAGTTGCAATTACAAAAATTGGCATATTTTCGTCAATTAAAGCAATCGGTCCATGCTTCATTTCTGCAGCAGGATATCCTTCTGCATGAATGTATGAAATCTCTTTTAATTTTAAAGCGCCTTCTAATGCAACAGGGAAATTAAACCCTCTACCTAAATACAGGCAGTTTGTAGCGTCTTTATATATAGAAGCAATGTGTTTTACTTGTTCGTCAATTTTTAACAACTCCTCTATCTTACTCGGTATTAGCTGTAATGTTTGAAGATACGTTTGAAAAAGAGTTTTAGAAATTTTTCCTTTAGCCTTCCCTAATTTCAAGGCAATTAATGATAATACTGTAATTTGTGTTGTAAATGCTTTTGTAGATGCAACTCCTATTTCAGGACCAGCATGCGTATAAGCTCCTGCATGAGTTTCTCTTGCAATAGACGACCCAACAACATTACAAACACCAAAAACAAATGCTCCTCTAGATTTTGCTAACTTAATAGCCGCTAAAGTATCTGCAGTTTCTCCAGATTGAGAAATGGCAATAACAATATCTTTATCTGTAATAATTGGGTTTCTATATCTAAATTCAGATGCATATTCTACTTCTACAGGGATTCTTGCGATATCTTCAAATAAATATTCAGCTACTAAACCAGCATGCCATGATGTTCCACATGCTACAATAATAATTCTATTAGCGTTTAAAAACTTTTCAAGGTTATCATCAACACCGGCCATTCTAATAATTCCTTCATCAACAAGCATTCTACCACGATATGTATCTATAATGGCTTTTGGTTGTTCGTGAATTTCTTTTAGCATGAAATGATCGTAACCCCCTTTTTCTATCTGCTCTAGACTCATTTTTAGTTCATGAATTTTAGCATGTACTATAGAATCATCGTGAATTTTACGAACTTTAATTGCTTTGTTAATCTTGATAATTGCCATTTGTTCGTCTTCTAAATAAATGGCGTCTTTTGTGTATTCTAAAAAAGGAGAAGCGTCAGATGCTATAAAAAATTCGTTATTATCTTTTCCTACTCCAATTGCAATTGGGCTACCTAAACGAGCTACCACAATTTCGTTTGTTTTTGTTTTGTCAAATACTGCAATTGCATATGCTCCAACAACCTGTGTTAAAGCTAATTGAACTGCTTGACCTAACTTACATCCTTCTTGTTTTTTTACTTCTTCAATTAAGTTTACTAAAACCTCCGTATCTGTATCACTTTTAAAAGTGTAACCTCTAGTAATTAATTCTTTTTTAATAGTATCATAATTCTCGATTATTCCATTATGAACAATTACAAGTTCACCAGACATTGATGTATGTGGGTGAGAGTTTACATCATTTGGAACACCATGAGTTGCCCATCTTGTATGACCAATTCCAATATTTCCTTTTTTTTTCTCTGGATTTTTATCGGTAATTTGTGTTAGGTCAGAAACTTTTCCTTTTGTTTTAGAAATGTGAATTTTTTTTCCATCAAACATCATAATACCGGCACTATCATAACCTCTGTATTCTAATCTTTGTAAGCCATTTATAACAATTGGGTATGCTTCTCTATAACCAATATAACCTGTAATTCCACACATAGAATTATTTTTATTTTTTCTTTGAATATGATATTTTTAACCTCGCTTTTCTTGCTCCATTTGAGTTCAAATGATTTAATAATGTAACAACTTTTGGGGTCCAGCTATAATTAGTAACTAAAGTATCTGTGCTTGTCTTTGGAATGTCTGATGAATTTAAGACTTTAAGTCCTAAAATTGGGTTGTAATTTGATTGACCATTTAATAAATCAGAAATATAATCTGTTATTTTAAAAGTATAATAATCTGGCTTTTTGTTGTTTATAACCAAATTTCCCCCAAAAGATTCAGGACCTTCTGTTATGATATCTTTTATTTGAGATTTTGGACTTCCGTCTTTATACAAAAACAACTTATATGGTGTTGAAATTGTATCGGTTCCTGCTATGTTTTGATTAATATAGAAAGTTAAAGAAGCATCATTAACCAGCCAGTTTTTACTTCTTAATGCATTCAATTCATTAGCGGCTAATATTTGTACTTGACCCATGTTTCCTGCAGTTCCTTGTAAAACGATATTTCCATTATTTGGAAATACTTTTTCATCCATTTTATAAACACTTGTACTAAAATTAGAAAGTAAAAATGAATTTGTTTTCTCAATTGTATCTAAAACAGTTGTTCCGCCTTTTAACACGGTTCTTGTATACTTAACTTCAATTGATGGTCTTAAGCTAAGGTCTGCAGAATTAATTTTAAATGACACTAATGAACCTTCATTTCCTGTGGCCTGAATATATAGCCCTTTAAAATACTGTTCTATAGCATCTTGAGTTGCGAAATTAGGCGTGTCGTATTGATCAACAAAAATCTGCTTCATTTTTGCTTCATCTAATGTTATTCTAGCAAAAGGATTTTTATTAGACAACCTTATTGTATCTGTTTTATAAATAACTCCATTACTCAATCTTCTTTTAAATACCATCATTGTGTCTGTTGCTTTTGGTATAAATGGGTAATTTACTTGAGTGTTTAATTCTCCTGGAAGAATTTGATACGTTCTGTCTGATTGAAAATTACTTGCTTTCGATGGGTTTACAGGATCTAATTTACTCATATACGTATCTGTTCTGTATAAATTAAGAGTAAAAGGTTTTGTTTGATCTCCAATAATTGAATCTAAAGTATATTCAGACTTTGTTCCTATTTTTAAAGTTGCTTGATATGGTAATTTTAAAAACACGGTGTCAATTGTGGTAACAATCGTTGTATCATTTCCATATACTCTTTCTCCTACATCTTTAAAACTAATTCCAGTATCTAATGCTAATTGAGAAACAATAGAAGCTTCTATTTTTTCGTAATTAGGGTTATTATAGACTCCTAGAAGATACTGATGCAGTGTTCCTCCAATAGTTAGGCCATCTGCTCTAACGCTTGTAATTTGTTTGTTTGTAATTACAATATCTATAATAGTATCTTTTGTTTCAAACTTTGTGTTGCTTACTACTGAAGTTGCAATGTCTTTAAAATCTTTTTCGCAAGAAACTACCATTGTTATAAACAATATAAACACGCTAATGTATGTACTCTTTTTAATCATTTTTTCTTTAAAATAATAGGGTTATTTCGCTAAAACTTCGTTAGCATAAAAATTTAAATAAGCTTCGGTTAGGTTTTCTTCTGTTTGATAGTCTAAAACAGGTTTATTATTCTTTTCAATAAAACTGTTTAACTCCTCAGAAATACTTTCACTTCCCTTAATTACTGCGTCAGAATTTTCTATAGCGCTTTTAAGGATGTTTGTATGGTTGGGTATTTTAATTGTTGCTGTTTTATTGGCGTCTATTTTATCAAAATTAACTTTATCTGCTAATGAAGCATTTAACGTTCCTTCAAAATCATTATTGTAAATAGATGTTATTATTTTACTCTCTGTGAATAAAGGTTCTTCTTTGTAGAATTCTTTTAGATATAAGGGCAATAATGAAGCCATCCATCCATGAATATGAATAATATCTGGCGCCCAATTTAATTTTTTTACCGTTTCTACAACACCTTTTGCGAAAAATATTGCTCTTTCGTCATTGTCTTCAAACAGCTTGTCGTCTTCATCGGTAAAAATAGCCTTTCGCTTAAAATACTCTTCATTATCAATAAAATAAACCTGCATTCTTTCTTTTGGAATTGATGCAACTTTAATAATTAACGGCATATCCATATCGTTAATAATCAAATTCATCCCTGATAATCTAATTACCTCGTGTAATTGATGTCTTCTTTCGTTTATTACACCAAATCTTGGCATAAAAATTCGTGTCTGAACACCATTAGAGTGTGCATTTTTAGCAGCATTAAAAGCTGTAGATGCCATTTCTGTTTCTGGTAAATATGGTACTACTTCAGATGAAACGTATAATATTCTCTTATCTTTCATTAAATCTATCCCTTTATAAGAAGTGCAAAAATACACTTTTTTATGCTAATTTCATGTTAAATTGCTAAGTTTGCAAACATTTTACAAGTACTGTTTATGCAAGTTTTTAAAAAAAAGAGCGCTTTAATCCATTGTTTATCTTTGCTTAAAGAAAAAAACAAGCAAATTGGTTTTGTTCCAACTATGGGCGCATTGCATAAAGGTCATCGATCTTTGGTAGAAAAATCAATTGAAGATAACGATTTTACTGTTGTTAGTATTTTTGTAAATCCTACTCAATTTAACAATACAGAGGATTTAAAAAAATATCCTAAAACTTTAGATGAAGATTTAAAGTTGCTTAAAAATATTGGTTGTGATGTTGTTTTTATTCCTTCAGTAGAAGAAATCTATGCACAAACTGTTGTTTCTAAATCGTATTCTTTTGATGGAATTGAAAACCAAATGGAAGGGAAGTTTAGAAAAGGCCATTTTGATGGCGTAGCAACAATAGTGCAAACACTATTTGAAATCATTAACCCCAATAGAGCCTATTTTGGAGAAAAAGATTTTCAACAACTACAGATTGTTAAAAAATTAGTGGAAAAAGAAACCATTCCGGTAGAGATTATTGGTTGTCCTATTTATAGAGAAAAAGATGGCTTAGCCATGAGTTCAAGAAATGTTAGGCTTTCTAAAGAACAAAGAAATAAAGCTCCGTTTATTTATCAAACCTTAAAAAAAGCGGTAAGTTTTACAAAAACAAAATCTATAAAAGAAATTTATGAATTTGTGAAAACCGAATTCGCTACTACTTCTTTAGATTTGGAGTATTTTACTATTGCAGAAGAAAACACACTAATAGAAGTATCAAAAGTTAATTTTACTAAAAAAAATAGAGCTTTTATTGCTGTAGATGTTGAAGCTATTCGATTAATAGACAATCTTTCTTTATAAAAAAATAATTCCTCTTCGTTTTTGCCTTTTTTAACTTACAAATACATATAAAAGTTTTATTTTTGCGACATGTTAGTGCAAGTAGTAAAATCTAAAATTCACAGGGTTAAAGTAACCGGTGCAGATTTAAATTATATAGGAAGTATTACCATTGATTTAGATTTAATGGAGGCTGCCAATATAATTGAAGGAGAAAAAGTGCAGATTGTTAACAACAATAATGGTGAGAGATTAGAAACTTACGTAATTCCTGGTAAGAGAGGAAGCGGAGAAATAACGCTTAACGGTGCCGCCGCAAGAAGAGTTTCGGTCGGGGATGTTCTTATTTTAATTGCGTATGCATTTATGGATTTTGAAGAAGCTAAAGAATTTAAACCCTCTTTAGTCTTTCCCAATGAAAAAACCAATACACTTACCTAAGTTTGAGTAAAACACTAAAAAAAACAGTAAAAATTATTTTACCTCTTGTTTTAGGAGGTTTTTTAGTTTGGTATTCTCTTACAATTGTTTCTCCAGAAAAATTAGCAGAATATTTTAAAAAGGCCAATTATAATTGGATTGCCCTAGGTTTATTCTTCGGAATTTTAAGTCATTTATCAAGAGCGTATCGTTGGAAATATTTACTAGAACCTTTAGGCTATAAACCTCGATTTGTTAATTCAGTATTAGCTGTTTTGGTTGCCTATTTAATGAATATTTTTTTACCAAGAGCAGGCGAAGTTACAAGAGCTGCCGTTATGGCTAATTATGAAGAAATTCCTTTCGAAAAAGGCCTTGGAACTATTGTAGCCGAACGAATTTCAGATTTAATAATGATGTTAATCATTGTAGGTATTACGCTTTTTATTCAGTTCGATTTTATTTGGGAGTTACTCACAAAAGATTTCAATCCCGTTAAAACAATAAGTTCTGGGTTGGTCGTAATTATTGTTTTAACCATAATTGTTCTTTACATTAAAAAAGGAAAATCAAAATTTGCATTAAAAATAAAAACCTTTTTACTAGGCTTAAAAGAAGGAGTTACAAGTATCTTTAAAATGAAAAATAAATGGGCATTTATTTTTCATACCGTATTTATTTGGGCAATGTATATTGCTATGTTTTGGGCAACTGTCCCTGCAGTAGAAGGATTGCAAATTCCTATTGGCGGAATCTTAATTGGTTTTATTGCTGGTGGTTTTTCTATTGCTGCAACTAATGGAGGTTTTGGTTTATATCCTATTGCTGTTGCTGGGGCTTTATTTCTTTTTGGAATTGATAAAGTTACCGGAAATGCTTTTGGCTGGATTATATGGACTGCACAAACAGCTATGGTTATTGTTTTTGGAGGTTTAGCCTTTTTATTACTTCCTATTTATAATAAAAATAAAAATAACTAGACGCTCCTTTTTTGAGCTCCGCTTTCACTACTCCTGTTTTTCTCCTTCTGAATAGAATTCTGTATATCAAAAAAAGATGCTTAAACAAACCCTTCAAATGACTTTGAAACTTTGTAACTTTACATCTTTGAAACTAAATTAATGGCTAAAGTCAAAACATCTTTTTTTTGTCAAAACTGTGGTGCGCAAACTGCAAAATGGACTGGACAATGTAATACCTGTACCGAGTGGAATACGATTGTTGAAGAAGTAATTCAGAAAGAAGAAAAAAGAAGCTGGAAACAATCTATACCCACAAAACAAAAAGCCAAACCTTTACGTATTGACGAAATTCAACTGAATCCAGAAGAAAGAATCAAAACCAACAATAATGAACTAGACACGGTTCTTGGTGGTGGTTTGGTAAAAGGATCTGTTACTCTTTTAGGGGGTGAACCTGGGATTGGAAAATCAACTTTATTGCTGCAAGTTGCGTTATCAATTTCTCAAAAAACACTATATGTTTCTGGTGAAGAAAGCCTGTCTCAAATAAAAATGAGAGCAGAAAGAATTGACGCTTCTAAATCTAATTGTTTAATTTTAACAGAAACCAATACACAACAAATTTTTAAAAACATTGAAGAAGTTCAACCAGAATTTTTAATAATTGATTCAATTCAAACACTACACACTAATTCTATTGAAGCTTCTCCTGGAAGTATTTCTCAAATTAGAGAAACCGCTGCAGAATTGATCAAGTTTGCAAAAGAAACCGAAACTCCAGTTTTGTTAATTGGTCATATCAACAAAGAAGGTCAAATTGCTGGTCCAAAAATTTTAGAACACATGGTTGATGTTGTGTTACAATTTGAAGGAGACATAAATCATGCCTACAGAATATTAAGAGCACAAAAAAACAGATTTGGATCAACGGCAGAATTAGGAATTTATGAAATGCTATCTAATGGATTGAGAGAAGTTTCAAATCCTTCTGAAATATTAATTTCTAAAAAAGATGCAGATTTAAGCGGAACAGCAATTGCATCCACTTTAGAAGGGATTCGTCCGTTAATGATAGAAATTCAAGCGTTGGTTAGCACAGCGGTTTATGGAACTCCACAAAGATCTACAACGGGTTATAATTTAAAAAGATTGCACATGATTTTGGCTGTTTTAGAAAAACGAGCTGGATTTAAATTAGGTGCAAAAGATGTCTTTTTAAATATTACTGGCGGAATAAATGTGAATGATCCTGCAATAGATTTGGCTGTTGTTGCATCTATTTTATCATCTAATGAAGATATTGCAATTTCGCCACATGTTTGTTTTGCTGCAGAAGTTGGTTTGGCTGGAGAAATTAGACCTGTTTCTAAAATAGATCAGCGAATTAGTGAAGCAGAAAAATTAGGTTACACTAAGTTTGTTGCGTCTAAGTACAATAAAATAACAGCCAAAAATCGTAAAATTCAACTAATTCTTGTTGGAAAAGTTGAAGAAGCTTTTGCTACGTTGTTTGCATAAAAAAACCGAACATTTCTGCTCGGTTATTATCAAATTTTTATAAAAAATCGTAAAACAAGTTCAGAATTAACTTATTTTTTATTTACTTCTTTAATGTACTTTTCTAACGCCATTGTCATTGACGGAGTTTCTTGTGCTGGAGCCATAATTTCACATCTTAAGCCTGCATCTGTAACCGCTTTTATAGTTGTATTCCCAAAAGCAGCAATGCGAGTATTGTTTTGTTTAAAATCTGGAAAGTTCTCAAATAAGGAGTCAATTCCAGAAGGACTAAAGAATACTAAAATGTCATAAAACACATCTTCTAAGTCAGACAAATCACTTACTACTGTTCTATATAAAATAGCTTGTTTCCAATCAACGCCCAAAGCATTTAATTCTTCAGGAATTAAATTTTTTAATTTATCTGAAGCTGGTAATAAGAATTTTTCGTCTTTATGCTTTTTTATCAATTTACATAACTCTGGGAAAGTTCTGTTACCAACATAAATTTTACGTTTTCTATAAACAACATATTTTTGCAAGTAATAAGCAACCGCTTCTGATTGACAAAAATACTTCATCGAATCTGGCACTTTAAAACGCATTTCTTTTGCTATTCTAAAAAAATTATCTACTGCGTTTCTGCTTGTTAATATAATTGCCGTGTGTTCATTTAAATTGATTTTTTGAGCTCTAACTTCTTTTACCTCAACACCTTCTACGTGTATAAAAGATCTAAAATCAATTTTTACTTTCAGTTTTTCAGACAAATCAAAGTAAGGTGAGGTTTCCGTTTTTGGAGCTGGCTGTGACACCAATATTGTTTTCACTTTCATAAATCTCCTTTTTATTAAACAGTTATTTTATAAATAATTAATAAGGGTGCTATTTCAAGTGCGCAAATGTACAAAATAAAATAAAACAACTTATTAATAATCAAGTTTTTGTTGTTTATAAAAGC
>JBDNGO010000020.1:0-4800 GCA_041689245.1 Flavobacteriaceae bacterium
TTCTTCAATTACATCTTCTAAAGTTACAATTCCGCTTGTTCCTCCATATTCATCAACCACAATTGCTAAATGATTTTTCTTGTCTTGAAACTCACTTAATAAATCGTCTAGCTTTTTATTTTCTGGAACAAAAAATGGTTCGCGTAATAAACCTTGCCATTTAAACTTGGTTTTATCTAAATGCGCCAATAAATCTTTTGCATACAAAATACCAACAATATTATCAATAGACTCATGATACACCGGATTTCTAGAATACCCTTTTTGTAATATTTTATCCATTACTTCTTTGTAAGTTTCTTCATCAGAAATAGCAAAAATATCCATACGGGGTTTCATTATTTGCACGGTTTCTGTATTACCAAAAGTTACAATTCCTTGTAAAATTTTCTTTTCTTCTTTAGTTGTTGTTTCTTCTGATGTCAGTTCTAATGCTTGTGATAATTTTTCTATAGAAAAGTCTGAATTCTTACCACTTAACCGCTTTTCGACAAGGCCTGTTAAACGAATTAAAGGCAAACTGAAAACTGATAGTAAAATACTTAAAACATGAACAGGCTTTGCCATTATTTTAGAAAATTTCAACGAATTTCTAGAGGCGTAAACCTTCGGTAAAACCTCTCCAAACAGCAAGATTAAAAAAGTAACTAAAACAACTTCTATCGTAAATTTTATAACGTAACTAGATATAGAAATCATCCACCAGTTAATAGAAAAATCTTTGTCTCCAAAAATTAATTCACTTAACCCAGCAAATAATAATACGATAAGAATATTAATAAAGTTGTTCGTAATTAAGATTGTTGCTAATAGCCTTTTTGGTCTTTCTAATAATTTAACGACTAAGCTATTTCCTTTTGTTTTTTCGGGTTGATCGTTTAATTGTGTTTGAGAAAGTGAGAAAAATGCAATTTCTGATCCTGAAATTAATGCAGAACAAAGCAATAAAAAAATTAATACAACGCTGTAGGTAATAATTAGTAAATCAAGTTTCAATGCTAAAAATAAATGTATACTTGCGGGTTCTAAATCCAATTTTATAAGTTTAGTTTTCTAAAATGGTAAATCGTCGTTTTCTTCAACTTCTTTGTTCGGTTCTAACTTTCTCTCTGCTGGAGTTTCTGCCTTAACCGTTTCTTTTTTGGTTGTTAAAAAAGTCATATCAACTACATGAATTTCTGTAGAATATTTTTTTTGCCCTTCTTGTTCCCATTGGCGTGTTTTAAGTCTTCCTTCACAATAAACTTTATCTCCTTTAGATAAATATTTTTCGCAAATTTCTGCCAATTTATTTCTAACAACAATATTATGCCATTCTGTATTGGTAACTTTTTCGCCAGTTTGCTTATTTGTATAAGATTCGTTTGTTGCAACAGGAAAACGTCCAATAGAGTTTCCGCCTTCAAAATAATGCATTTTAACTTCGTCTCCTAAATGCCCTATAAGCATTACTTTGTTTAATGTTCCTGCCATAATTTTAATTTCTAAAATATATATCAAATGTACTAAAAATATCCGTTTGTAGGATTGAAGTTTTTTAAAAAGTTAGCAATTAAGATTGGTACAGCGTATTTTTCTATCTCTTTCCAATTTATTGAGTTTTCTTGTAATTTATCATCCTTAACAATCCAAAATTTGGTATATAAGTGTTGATGAGAAAGCTTATGAATTATATCCTTTTTATTAAATAAAAGAATCTCTTTTTTAGTAGAAAACTCTTTATGTAATTCTTCCTTTGAAACACTTTTTTCTGTTTCTATTAAAGGAAATTCATACAAGCCTTGCCAAATTCCTTTTCCTTTTCTTTCTGATAAAATAGTTTTATTATCTTCAGAAATAAAAACTAAATAATTAAAGTACCTGTTTTTAACTTTAATTTTCTTCTCTTTTACAGGTAACTCTTTTATGCTTTTTGTTGCTAAAGCAACACAACTATCATTTAACGGACACGTTTCGCATAAAGGGTTTTGAGGTTTACAATGCAACGCTCCAAAATCCATAATTGCTTGATTATGGGTTCCTGGTTGTTTTGGGTCAATTAGTGTTTGAGCCAATTCTCTAAATTCTTTTATCCCTGCTGATGAATTAATTGGTGTAATAATTCCGAAATATCGAGAAAGAACTCTATACACGTTTCCATCTACAACAGCTTGAGGTTCATCAAAACAAATAGAAGAAATTGCCGAAGCGGTATAATCTCCAACACCTTTTAATTTTTTTATTTCTTCATATGTTGATGGGAATTGGCCATTTAATTCATTTGAAATATACTTTGCTGAATAATGTAAATTTCTAGCTCTAGAGTAATACCCTAAACCTTGCCAAAGCTTTAAAACCTTAGATTCAGTAGTTTTTGCTAAGTCAAAAATAGTAGGAAACTCTTTTGTGAACTTTATATAATAAGACAAACCTTGATTAACTCTAGTTTGTTGCAAGATAATTTCTGATAGCCAAATAAAATATGGGTTTGTGGTTTTTCGCCACGGTAAATCTCTATCATTTTGTAAATACCAGTAAATTAATCTGTTAGAAAACTTCATTTTATAAATCGCTAAGCAAAATTACATCATAATATTCACATAATTTTAATGGATTAAATTTTTGGAATAGATTAATTATCATATATTTGCAGCCTTAAAATATAAAAACAAACATACAAATATATTAACATGACGAAAGCAGATATCGTATCAAAAATTTCAGATAAATCTGGAATTGAAAAGGCAGATGTTTTAGCAACAGTTGAAGCATTTATGACAGAAGTTAAAGACGCATTAGAGCAAGGAGATAATGTATATTTAAGAGGTTTTGGAAGCTTTATTATTAAAACTAGAGCTGAAAAAACTGGTAGAAATATTTCTAAAAATACAACAATCAAAATTCCTTCACATAACATTCCGGCTTTTAAACCAGCTAAAACGTTTACTGAAGGGGTAAAAAAGAATGTGTTAGTAAAATAACAACAATATTAATCTAAACCTTTTTTAGGTTTAATAAAACAATCTAATTATGCCGAGTGGTAAAAAAAGAAAGAGAGCAAAAATCTCTACACACAAACGTAAGAAAAGAGCAAGAGCAAATAGACATAAGAAAAAGTAAGCGATGCTTACTTTTTCTGCATTTGTTTTAAAAGCTTAAAAACGTTCATTGACAAGAAGTTTAAACACTTCATACAGGCAAAAACCCTGTAACATTATTTAATCCATCTACACAATTAAGTGTAGTATAAAACCAAATTCAGAATGAAAACAGAATTAATTATTCGTTCAAGTTCATCTGATATTGATTTTGCCTTACTAAGAGATGGTAAACTTATAGAATTAAATAAAGAGACAAACGATAATAAATTTTCTGTAGGCGATATTTTTATTGCCAAAATAGGAAAAGTTTTATCAGGCTTAAACGCTGCTTTTGTAAATGTTGGTTATCCAAAAGATGGCTTTTTACATTATCATGATTTAGGCGCACAAGTAAACTCTTTATCAAAATTCCTTAAGAAAGTAAGCACAGGTAATTATAAAGAATACACTTTAAAAAATTTCGGCTTTGAGAAAGATATCAACAAAGACGGAAACATTAACGACGTCCTTAAAACAGGACAAAACACATTAGTACAAATTGTAAAAGAACCAATTTCTACCAAAGGACCAAGAATAAGTTCTGAGCTATCAATAGCAGGTAGATTTTTAGTTTTAGTTCCTTTTTCTAATAGAGTTTCTGTATCGCAAAAAATTGCAGATCCAAAAGAAAAAGAACGTTTAAAAAGATTAGCCCAAAGTATAAAGCCAAAAGGTTTTGGTGTTATATTAAGAACTGTTGCGCAAGATAAAAAAGTAGCAGAATTAGACAAAGATTTACAAAACTCATTAGCTCGTTGGACAACGATGTGCAAAAGCATTGCAAATACAAATACTCCAACAAAAATATTGAGTGAATTAAACAGAGCATCATCTATATTAAGAGATGTAATGAATGATTCTTTTACAAATATTGTTACAAATGACGAGTCTTTAGTGGTAGAAATTAAAGACTATTTACAAGAAATTTACCCTGAAAAGGTAAATATTGTAACACAACACAAATCAAAAACACCAATATTTGAGGAGTATGGCATAGAACGTCAAATAAAAACTTCTTTTGGTAAAACAGTATCTATGAGTAAAGGTGCGTATTTGGTAATTGAACATACCGAAGCATTGCACGTTGTAGATGTAAATAGCGGAAACAGATCTAATAAAGCAAATACTCAAGAAGATACTGCTTTAGAAGTTAACATGATTGCTGCAAAAGAAATTGCAAGACAGTTACAGTTAAGAGATATGGGTGGAATTATTGTGATTGATTTTATTGATATGCAAAGTGCAGAAAATAGACAAAAATTGTTTCAATATTTGAAAGAAGAAATGTCTTTTGATAGAACAAAACACAAAATTTTACCACCAAGTAAATTTGGGTTGGTGCAAATAACTCGTCAAAGAGTAAGACCAGAATTAGAAATTAAAACAAGAGAGCCGAATCCGAACATTAACGGAGAAGTTGAGGCTCCTATTATTTTAATTGATAAAATAGAGAATGAGTTAGAAAGAATTATATCTAGCGGAAAAAACTATAAAAAGATTACGCTTAATGCGCATCCGTTTGTAGCCGCATACCTTACAAAAGGTTTTTCTTCTATCCGTTTTAAATGGTTTATTAAATACAAAAAGTGGATTGATATATTACCTAGAGATGCTTACCAATACTTACAATATAAATTTTATAAAAAAAGTAAGTAAGGCAAAACTTTTATCAACAAAAAAA
>JBDNGO010000021.1:0-10433 GCA_041689245.1 Flavobacteriaceae bacterium
AACTGTTTGAGAATCAAACAATGCACTTCCTTGAAAAACCATTCCTATTTCTTGACGCAATTGTCTTCTCTCGTCAGAATTCATTTCTGTATTTACTCTTCCATCAAAAACAATAGTTCCTTTTTCTGGAGTGTGTAAACCTATTAACGATTTTAAAAATACTGTTTTTCCAGAACCACTTTGCCCAATAATTAAATTGGTTTTTCCCGGCTCAAATGTGGTAGAAATTCCTTTTAAAATTTCTACGCCGTTAAATCCTTTATATAAGTTATTTATTTCTATCATTTAAGTCAATAACATTTGAGTTAATAAATAATTAAAAATAACAATTAAAACTGTGGTCCAAACTACAGAACGAGTACTTGCTTTACCAACTTCTAAAGAACCTCCTTTTACATAATACCCTTGATACGAGGGAACTGTTGCTATTATAAATGCAAAAATTAATGTTTTTATGATTGAATATTGTACTAAATACGGATCAAAATCTGTTTGTAAACCTTCAATATAATCAACTCCAGAAAACAAGCCCGTTAATGTGCCTGCAAGCCAACCACCAAAAATTCCTAAAATCATTCCGAGAATTATTAAAAAAGGATAAAAGAAAACGGTTGCAATTATTTTTGGTAACACTAAATAGTTCAAAGAATTGATTCCCATAACTTCCAACGCATCAATTTGCTCTGTAACTCTCATGGTACCAATACTTGACGTAATATAAGAACCAACTTTACCTGCCAAAATAATAGAACAAAAAGTTGGAGCAAATTCTAAAATGATAGATCTTTTTGCTGCAAAACCTATTAAAGATTTTGGAATTAAAGGATTATTTAAATTTAATGCTGTTTGTAAAGCGATAACTCCACCAATAAAAAAAGAGATAAACACAATAATACCAATAGATTTTATTCCAAGCTCTTCTATTTCTCTAGATAAAGCTTCTCTAAAAACACGTGCTCTTTGAGGTTTTCTAAAAACCTGCTTTAACATCATAAAGTACTTACCTATATGTTCTAGATAATTCATGTATTCTATTTCTTTTTGCTAAAGTATTAAAAAAGCATTAACTGTTCCTAAAATTGTCGTATTCTTAATTAAAATATTTATTTTTGATATTCAAAAAACACTTTTCAATGAAAAATTCTATTCTACTAATTTTCCTATCACTTTTTATTTTTACAAGTTTTAAACAAGAAAAATCAATACCTAAAAAACCGAAATTAATCATCGGAATTGTAATTGACCAAATGCGATACGATTATTTAACACGATTTGCAGACAAATATGGCACCGATGGTTTTAAAAGAATTATAAATGATGGCTTTTCATTAGAAAATGCACATTATAACTACATTCCGACCTATACAGCAGTTGGGCATACATCAATTTATACAGGAACAACTCCAGAAAATCACGGAATTATTGGGAATAATTGGTACGATAAATATGCTAAAAAATATATTTATTGTGTAGATGATGACAATTACACTACCGTTGGTGTTGAGTCAAATGGTGGAAAAAAATCTCCCTATAGAATGCAAACCACTACCGTTACAGATCAATTACGATTAGCACAAAACATGCAGGGAAAAACAATTAGTATTGCTATAAAAGATAGATCAGCAGTTTTACCTGGTGGGCATACAGCAAACGGAGCCTATTGGTTAGAAGGAAAAAATGAAGGAAAATGGATTACGAGTTCTTATTACATGAAAGAATTACCGAACTGGGTAACTGAATTTAATAACTCTGGTAAAGCCGCAGAATACATGTCTAAGCCATGGAATACTTTATATGATATAAATACCTATACTGAAAGCTTAGAGGACGACAATGCGTTTGAAGGGAAGTTTAGTGGAAAAGAGAAACCTATTTTCCCTTATGACATTCCTGCTTTAAAAGAGAAAAACGGAAATTATGATATGATAAAAGCAATTCCGGCTGGAAACTCCTTTACAACCGATTTCGTAAAAGCTGCCATTGTTGGAGAAAACTTAGGGAAATCTGAGTTTACAGATTTTTTAGCGGTGAGTTATTCTACTCCAGATTATGTTGGACATCAATTTGGTGTTGCTTCAAAAGAAGTTGAAGATACCTATTTGCGTTTAGACCAAGATTTAGCTAGTTTATTTAATTATTTAGATGCAGAAGTTGGCAAAGGAAATTACACCTTATTTTTAACTGCAGATCATGGTGTTGTTCAAGTACCATCGTATTTACAATCAGAAAAAATTCCTGCTCATTATATAAGCTCTCGAGAATTAGGAGCCTATGTAAATACCATAACGTTAAAATATTTTAAATCGGATCAATTAGTAGAAAACATTTCTAATTTTCAAGTTTTTTTAAATAAAGAAAAATTAGAAAGTTTACAATTAGATGCAACTACTGTTGCTCAAAAAATAGCTGATGAAGTACTAAATTTTGACAACATCTACAAAGCTGTAACAGCTAGAACAATGCAAACCACACATTTTACAGACGGAATTTTACAAAAACTACAAAAAGGATACAATCAAAAGTTTTCTGGTGATGTACTACTAATTCCGTCACCTGCAACGTTAGGTAGTTCTTCTAGAACAGGAACTTCTCATGGTTCTGGTTATAGTTACGATACACATGTGCCCATTATTTTTTACGGAAACGGAATTAAATCTGGTGTTTCTAAAAAAGCATATACCATTACAGATATTGCGCCAACAATTGCCAATTTATTACAAATAGAATTTCCGAATGGAACTACAGGAAAGATTATTGAAGGAGCATTGAAGAAGTAAATAATAATCAAATAAAAAAAACCTCACAATACTGAAACAAATTCAGCATAAATTGTGAGGTTTTTTATTTTTTATTCAACTCCTGTAAACTCAAAAGATTTTACTTTTCTTTTATTAAATTCCCCATATTCAATTTTAATACTAAATTTTGGATATGATATTTCTTTTATTTCTAATATTTTAGAATTATAAATTCCTTTTATCTTAAAAAGCCTACTATCATTACTATTGATATACGTATCACTTAATTTTAAAGAAATAATATAACTGTCTAAAACATCATGACCATCTGTTGGGTTAAAATCTTTAGGTGTTGCGATAGGGTCATATATTTTATACACGGTAATATATAATGCTTCATCATATAATTCTTTAGTAACAATACTTTTTAAATCTATTAAGGCAAAAGTATAATTCATATTCTTTTCACTAGATAGATTTTCTACAAGTGGAATTTGTGCCTTACAACTAAAGCAAAACAAAAGACCTAGAGTTAATAATATTTTTTTCATCCTTATTTTCTTATTGAGATATGAATATGATTTTTATGATCATCTACAGGATAACTATAATTCCATGTGTTATTGCTTATTGTATATTTATGCTTAAAATATGGACCAAAATTTTCTCTAATATATTGAAAATTATCAAATGCTTTTTGTAATTCAGTTATTTGATTTGTAATTCCAGAAACTGCCATCCTTTCACCATTGACACTATTAATATCCAAAGCTGTTCCGTTGTAGTGATTTGGACCAGTATGTGTTCCATTAGTTGTAGCATAAACATTAATGGTAGTTATTTTATCAGTGACTGAAAGATAACTATTTGCTTGTTCTAAAGCAAATTTCAATCCATCTACCAACTCTTTTGCCACTTGCTGATTTGAACTTTTATTATCGGTTGTATAAGTTATAAAGGTAACATTTACTGTACTACCGTTTGATAAAACTAAAGAACTAGGAATTAATTGTTTTGGTCCCTGATAAACATAATTATCATCAGGTGTATCGTTTTCTATATATAATCCTATAAAATCAACTTCTTTCCCTTCTGATAGAGCCTTAATAGCTTCTTTTGTGAACTTTTCTGCCCAATTAAACCTATTATTATTTAAAAAATTAATAATAGTTTGCGTTGTACTCATATTATCAATGAGGTAAGTTATTTCAGAATTACTCAAAATTATTCCATAATAACTAAATGCCTCAATAATGCTCACACTATTACTAAGACTTGTTGGGCTTGTAGGTGTATTTCCACCTGTACCATCGCCTCCAGTACTTACACCTGTTGAATCTGGAATGTTATCATTCAAAATATTAAAATCATCTTGCCAATCCTCATTATTATTATCATCTAAACTTCCTACATTTGGGCAAATAGTAATATTATATCCATCTAATCCACTACCATTACAATTGGGACACCCAGATGGGGCATGACCATCAGCATTTCCACCACAACCGCATACAGTGTAAACAGGTTCAAACTTAGGAATACAATCATCTGATTGAAACGACTTTCCTAAATATTTTTTTTCTTTTTGGTTTATCTCTTTATTTAAATTATCAATTTTCCCTTTTGCTATTCTTTTTCCATTACTATTGAAAATTTCTACTTTACCAACAAATTCATTCTTTTGTAATTCTAAAATATCATCTTTTGGAATATACTTAATTACAAAAGCAGACAATACTTCTTTATCTTTTTTAATAACTAAATTAAAAAAATCTTCACTCCCTTTATCCAAAGTTGTTAGTACAGGAAAAGTATATGTTATTAGATCATTATCTTTAAATAAAATAATTTTTGAGGAATCAATAAGTTTTATATAGTTAAAATTATTAAACTTTCCTTTTAAAGATTTATTACTTTTATTTAAATTCACATTATCTGAAAGGAAAGAAAAAACAACTTTATCACTCTTAAAATTTGAGAATGATATTTTTTCTTTTTTAAATCTGGCTTTAATATCAAATCTTTCATTAACTAATTCATTTTCTGTGATTTTCTCACAACTCCATAGCAATACAGAGACTCCAAATAATAGAATTCCTGTTTTTAAATAATTAGCAATTTTTTAAATTAATATTCTTGTAAATATACTTAAAAAAGAACGCTTGTCAATCACCATAAATGGGGTATTTTACATCTCACCATTTATGGTGAGATGAATTTTTATAATATTATAGTAATCAACACTTTACGAGAAGTAAAAAAATGTGTCTTTTATTATTACTAAAAAATAATTTTGATTTGTCGAAAATTGAAAACGCAGATTTTTAATTTATCAATATTTAAATTGAGACCTAGCTTGGTGTTTTTTTATCGCTTTTCTAGAGATTATAATTGCAATTATTAAAGAGATAAAAGCACCAATAGAAATTCCTGGAATAAAGTTGATAAACAAAAAGAAATCATACGCTCCATGAAATGCTGTTGCCGCAATTAAACCCATTAAGTTTAATTTTATTTTATCTTTCTTGGTTGCAGCAAATTTTGCTTTCCCCATAAAATAACCCATAATAATTGCGAAAGTTGCATGCGCAGGAACTGCTGTAAAAGCTCTTACGATTCCGTTTTCCATTCCGAATTGAAATACATATAAAACATTTTCTAAGGCTGCAAAACCCATAGCAACCATTACTGCATAAACGATTCCATCAAAAGGTTCGTCAAATTCGTTACTGCGTTGTGCATAATACCTAACGATAATATATTTAGAAAACTCTTCTACCAGCGCCACGACTACAAATGCTTTAAAAAACTGTTGTGCAATACTTAATGGATCTGCAGTTGGAAAAATCACTTTAAGAATTGTTCCAATAACTAATGTAATAATAATACTTGCTGTTGCTCCTAAACCAAAATTTTTGAGTAAAAATTTCACAGGCTCTCTTTCATATTTATCTTTAATATAAATATAAATCATAATTGCAAATGCTGGCGCTAACGCCAATGCTAATAAAACCATTTTACTTGTTTTTTGGTAAAAAAACTTCTGCCATCATACAGCGCGCACTTCCGCCTCCGCAAGTTTCTATGGTTTTTAACGAACTATGGATAATAGAATTGTGTTTTTCAATCTTTTGAAGTTGGTCTTTTCTTAACGAATGATAGGCTGATGAACTCATTACCAAGAAAAGTTGATTGTCTTCCCCTTTTACCTGCAACATATTTCCTGCAAATGCATTTACTTGTTGCTCTGTAATATCTATTACTTCTTTTCCTGTTTCTTTTAAATGTTTGACAATATTTTTTCGCTCTTTTTTATCGTCAATTGAGGCTAAACAAATAATTGCAAATTGTTCTGCAACGCACATCATTACGTTGGTATGATAAATTGCTTCTCGTTGGTTATTTACTGTTTGATTTGAAGTAAATACAACTGGAGTATATTCAAAATCTTCACAGAATTCTATAAACAATTCTTCATCTGCTCTTGGAGACAAAGCGCAATATGCTATTTGGTTTTCTCGATCTAAAACCATACTTCCAGTTCCTTCTAAAAAGAATCCTTCTTGTTCAGCTTCCGTATAATCAACAATATTTTCTATTCTAAAATTGTTTTCTTCAAGTATTTCCAACACATCTTCTCTACGTTCTAACCTTCTGTTTTCAGCAAACATCGGATACAAACCTACATCGCCATTTTCGTGAAAAGAAATCCAGTTATTAGGAAAAATTGAATCTGGTGTGCTTGGCGCTTCAATATCGTTTATTACAATAACCTCTACTCCATTATCTCTTAGCATTATCACAAAATCATCAAATTCTTTTTGCGCTTTTGCATTTATAGTAGCAGGTAATGTATTCGTTAATTCTTTTTGATAATAATTATTTACTGCAGTTTGTTCATTCATCCTAAAGTTGATAGGACGAACCATTAAAATGTTATTTGTTGTTTGTTGCATTATGTGAATTTACAAAGAGTAAAATTACAAGATTTTTTAATGTAAACTGGATTCGATTATACTATTTTACAATTCATTTAAAATAAATTAAATTTGATAACTTTACAAAAATTAAAATAAATGCGCCTTTTTATAGCTCTTTTCATATCTCTAATAAGCTGTTTTTTTATACAAGCTCAAATAGAAAATATTACAGAAAAATATGATTTACCAGATACAATTTCTGAAACTTCTGGCTTACTATTTTTTAATGGAAAATTAATTACTCATAATGATTCTGGCGATGCTGCCAATTTATACGAATTAGATACTATCTCTGGAAATATTCTAAGAACCATTACTATCAATAACGCTACAAATGTAGATTGGGAAGATATAACACAAGATGAAACCTATATTTATATTGGTGATTTTGGAAATAACAGCAATGGAAATAGACAGGATTTAAAAATATATAGAATTTTAAAATCTGAGTATACAAATAACACAAGTGTTGCTTCAGAAACCATTACGTTTAATTATGAAGACCAAACTGATTTTACTTCACAACCAAACAATACAAATTTTGATGCTGAAGCTGTTTCTGCTTATAAAGATGAGTTGGTTATTTTTACAAAAAATTGGAAAGACAATACTGTAAATGCCTATACAATTCCGAAAACAATTGGAAATCATTCTGCAAAAAAAGTAAGCACCTATAATTCTAATGGTTTAATAACTGGTTCTGCTTATAATAAAGAGGACGATAGTTTTTTATTATGTGGTTACACTAATCAAACAGGCGAACCTTTTTTAGTCCATATTAAAGTAAATGGAATTCTTAACGATGATATTTTTAGCGGAACTATAGAAAGAACTAATATAAATCCTACTATAGGAGTCAGTCAAGTTGAAGGAATCACTTTAATTAGTGGTAAAAAATATTTTTTATCTAGAGAAAAAGTAACTACCTCAAATTTTGTGTTAAACCAGAAATTATATCGATTCGATAATGGCTCTTTTAGCTCTTTAAGCTTAGATGATTATGAACTAGCAAGTTTAAAAATATACCCAAATCCAACAAATAAAAGTTTATTTATCAAAGGAATTGAAGTTAAGAATGTAAAAGTCATCAACTCAAACGGAAAAACTATTTTAGAACAAAAAAACAGCAATAATATTCTAATAGATAGTTTTACAAATGGAATTTATTTTATTAAAATAACAACGAGTAATAATAAAACGGTTACTAAGAAATTTATAAAATCTTAAAGCGATTTTGAAATGGTTTTGGTGATATCATCTAAAATTTCGAAAGCTGTTTCTGCCATTACATTTCCTTTTAAGTCTAATAACGGATTAACTTCTACAAATTCTACACAAACTACTTTTTTTGTTTCAATAATTTGATTCATTATTTGTGTTACTTCTTTTTGGTCAAATCCTTTTGGAACCGGCGTTCCTGTACCATAAGAAACCATATCACAATCCATAGAATCTACATCAAAAGAAATATAAATAACATCACAATTAGATAATTTATCTATTGCTTCATTTACACATTTTTCTAATCCTCGAAAACGAATTTCTGAAACCGTATAATTTTTTATTTGAAGGTTTTCAATTTGTTTTTCTTCTGGTTGTTCTGTATCTCTAACTCCAAAATATACAACATTTTCTCCAGATACTTTAGCTCCAAAAGTACCTATATTTTTCATTCGCTCCCACAAATCTGAAGTTTCTCTACTGATATCATTGATTTGAAAATCAAGATTATCTTCAGATAAAGCTGCTGCTAATGGCATACCATGAATATTACCAGAAGGTGAAGTATAAGGCGAATGAATATCTGCATGCGCATCAATCCAAACTACTCCAATAGTTTGTTTTGGGTAAGCCGCTTTTACGCCACTAATTGTTCCTAAAGCAGAAGAATGATCTCCAGATAAAACTATCGGGAACGTGTTTTCTTGTAAGGTAACTTTTACATGATTGCTAAGCCTAATACACTGTGTTAATACATTGTCTATCCGTTTAGCAAAAGAATTCTTTACTTTATTATAAATAGATTCGTTTTCTGTAGGTACATCTATGAATTCAAACAGATCAAAATAATTATTATTCTTATTAATTGCAGCAATTTCTATGGCATCAACTCCCATATCAGAACCTCTTGTTCCTGCTCCAATATCAGATCTATTTTTAATTATTTTTATTGAATTTAACATGCTATAAATAAGTATTATCTTTTATCAATAGTTTTAAAACTTCTTAAGTTTTCTCCTGTATAAATCTGTCTTGGTCTTCCAATTGGTTCTTTTCCTAAACGCATTTCTTTCCATTGCGCAATCCAACCTGGCAATCTACCTAAAGCAAACATTACGGTAAACATTTCTACTGGAATTCCCATAGCGCGATAAATAATTCCTGAATAGAAATCTACATTTGGATATAATTTTCTTTCTACAAAATATGGATCATTTAATGCTTCTTGCTCTAATCCTTTTGCTATTTCTAAAATAGGATCATCAACACCTAAATTATTTAAAACTTCATCTGCCGCTGCTTTAATAATTTTAGCTCTTGGATCAAAATTTTTATAAACTCTATGACCAAAACCCATTAAACGAAAAGGGTCGTTTTTATCTTTAGCTTTAGCCATGTATTTTTTGGTGTCTCCTCCATCTTCTTTAATTGCTTCTAGCATTTCTAAAACTGCTTGATTCGCACCTCCGTGTAATGGGCCCCAAAGTGCAGAAATTCCTGCAGATAATGAAGCGAATAATCCTGCATGAGAAGAACCAGCAATTCTTACTGTAGATGTAGAACAGTTTTGCTCGTGATCTGCATGTAGAATCAATAATTTATTTAAAGCATTTACAACAATTTGATTTTTAACATACTCTTTATTTGGCTGTTTAAACATCATTTTATAGGTGTTTTCTACATAACCTAAACTACAGTCGCCATAATCTAATGGAAGTCCTTGTTTTTTACGCATCGTCCAAGCTACTAATACAGGGAATTTACCTAATATTTTAACAATTGCTTTATACATTTCTTCTTCTGAATCTACATTTACAGAAGAAGGATTAAATGCTGTTAAAGCTGAAGTTAATGAAGAAATTACTCCCATTGGATGCGCAGATTTAGGAAAAGCATCTACTATCTTTCTTATATCTTCATCTACGATAGACTGCCCGCAAATATCTCGTTCAAACTTTTCTAATTGCTCTGAAGTTGGCAATTCTCCAAAAATTAACAAATAAGCAACTTCTAAAAAATCTGCTTTTTCTGCTAATTCTTCAATAGAATATCCTCTATATCTTAAAATTCCTTTTTCTCCATCTAAAAATGTTATTGCACTTTCACAAGAACCCGTGTTTTTATATCCTGAGTCAATTGTAATAACTCCACCAGTAACTGCTCTCAATTCTTTAATATCAATTGCAATTTCATTTTCTGTTCCTGTAATTAAAGGAAACTCAAACTCTTGTCCATCTATTTTTAAAGTAGCTTTATCTAACATTCTTTCTATCTTTTTAATTATGAATTGAATTGCGAAGATACCAATTTTTCAAAGATTTTAAATATCAACTTAGATAGAATTTTAGTATTAAAACATAGATTTAACTTATTTTTTGTCCCGTCCTGAATAAACGATACAGATTATTAGACAATAATACTTAATTAAACACTTGTAAGAACATTCTTGCAAGTGTTTTTTCTTTTATAGGTTCGCATTATTACTTTATTCTGT
>JBDNGO010000022.1:0-16836 GCA_041689245.1 Flavobacteriaceae bacterium
CCTAATTTGTCTACGATAATAGCTTTTACTCTTGATGCAATGTCTGACATAATTTTCTAAGTTTTAAAATTTTAATCGGGGACAAAAATACGAATCTTATTATTTAATTCTACTTTTTCCGCGAAAATTGTTTAATCTAAATTAAAAAAATCTTTAAACTTTTAGCAAACTAAGTAATATTGTTAATAATTATTCCTTTTTTTGTAGTTAAACAAAACGGTTTAAAATGAAAAGAATTGCCATTTTTGCTTCGGGTTCTGGTACAAATGCTGAAAATATTATCAACTATTTTAATGCTAAAAAAACGGCAATTGTTACCAAAGTGTTTTGTAACAATCCGAATGCAACAATTTTTGAACGATGTAAACGATTGCAAATTGATGCTGTTTTGTTTTCTAAAGACGACTTTTTTAACGCTGATCTTGTTTTAAATCAAGTTAAAAAAGTTGCAGATTATATTGTACTAGCTGGTTTTTTATTGAAAATTCCATCGAATATCTTAGAACACTATCCAAATAAAATAATCAATATTCATCCAGCATTATTGCCAAAATATGGCGGAAAAGGAATGTACGGAATGCATGTGCACAACGCCGTAAAAGAAAACAAAGAATCTGAAACTGGCATTACCATTCATTATGTAAATGAAAATTATGATGAAGGCGCCATTATTTTTCAAGCAAAAACACAATTAACGCCTTCTGATTCTCCTGAAGATATTGCAGCTAAAATTCATACTTTAGAATATAAACATTTTCCGGAAGTGATAGAATCAGTAATTTTACACTAAATGGCAAGCAAGAAGCAAAAATATTATGTGGTTTGGAATGGTAGAAAAAAAGGCGTTTTTTCTTCTTGGGACGATTGTAAAAAACAAATTGATGGTTTTGACGGTGCACAATACAAAGCTTTTGCTGATAAAACAGCAGCACAATTAGCATACAATAAAAATTACTTTGCTTACAAAGGGAAAAATCCCAAAAAGCCAACATTAATAGAATCCGAAAAGAAAAAGTTTGGAGAACCTATTTTAGAAAGTATTTCTGTGGATGCTGCTTGTAGCGGAAATCCTGGTAAAATGGAATATCGTGGTGTGTTAACACACAACAAACAGCAAATATTTATAAAAGGTCCGTTTGATAAAGGCACTAATAATATTGGTGAATTTTTAGCACTCGTTCACGGATTAGCATTATTAAAAAGCAAAAATAAGGAAGATATTCCTGTGTATTCGGATTCTAAAATCGCCATGAGTTGGGTTCGTAAAAAACAATGCAGAACCAATATGGTTTTTGATCTTTCAAATAAAGAGTTGTTAGAATTGATACAACGTGCCGAAAAATGGCTGAAAGAAAACGCTGTTAAAAACCCAATTCTAAAATGGGAAACCAAAGCTTGGGGCGAAATTCCTTCAGATTTTGGGAGAAAATAATTGTTAAGGATAAATCATTAAAAAAGTCATAATATATAATTTAAAGTAATTTTTAACTTAACATCATCTTTGCCTTTTTTACAGATGCGACTAACACATCAATCTCACTTTTTGTATTGTAAAAAGAAAATGAAGCTCTAACAGTTCCAGTAATATTGTAAAAACTCATAATTGGTTGCGCACAATGATGTCCGGTTCTAACTGCAACTCCTAATTTATCTAAAATTACACCAATATCATAGGGATGAATTCCTTCTATATTAAATGAAATTACAGCCGTTTTATCTGATGTTCCGTAAATAGTTATACCGTCAATTTCTTGTAGTTTTTTGGTTCCATATTGCAGTAATTCATTTTCATATTCAGCAATTTTATCAAAACCCACTGAGTTTAGATAATCTAAGGCAACTCCAAAGGCAATTCCGCCGCAAATATTTGGTGTTCCTGCTTCAAATTTATGTGGTAAACCTGCATAGGTGGTTTTTTCAAACGTTACGGTTTCAATCATTTCTCCACCACCTTGATATGGCGGTAATTTTTGCAACCATTTTTCTTTTCCGTATAAAACTCCAACTCCAGTTGGGCCACAAACTTTATGTGCAGAAGCCACGTAAAAATCGACATCTAATGCTTGTACATTTGGTTTTATATGTGGTGTTGCTTGCGCTCCATCAATTAAAACAGCAGCTCCAACATTATGCGCTTTTTTAATCATTTCTTTTATTGGATTGATTGTCCCCAATGCATTTGAAACATGATTACAAAAAACCAATTTTGTTTTATTTGAAAGAATTTTATCAAAAGCGATCATATCTAAGGTTCCGTTTTGCAACATCGGAATCACTTTTAAAATAGCTCCAGTTTTTTCGCACAACATTTGCCAAGGAACAATATTAGAATGATGTTCTAATGCCGAAACAATAATTTCATCACCTCTTTCTAGCAATTCAGAAAATCCTGAAGCAACCATATTTATTCCGTGAGTTGTTCCGGCTGTAAAAATGATTTCGTATGCTTTTTCAGCATTAAAATGCTGCTGAATTTTAATACGTGCTCCTTCGTATTTGTCTGTAGCTTCTTGACTTAAAGCATGTACGCCTCGATGAATATTTGCATTATAATTACTGTAATAATCTACAATAGCATCAATCACAACTTTTGGTGTTTGCGATGTTGCAGCATTGTCAAAATACACTAATGGTTTGCCATTGACTTGTCTTTGTAAAATTGGGAAATCTGCTCTAATTTTTTCTACTGGAAACATCTTCTATCTATTGAAATACAAAAATAACTTTTGTAAATGAAACATCCTTACAACAAGAGTTAAATTATTATATTTACTGATAATATTTTATTTTTCTTGCCAAATGAAAATTCTAAAAAGAGTTCTATTATTACTTATTTCTAATATTTTAATTGTTGTTATTTATAATTATCCGAAGTTAAATATCATTGCTGGATATTCTGCAAAAAGCATCAATTCTTCTGTGTTTTTAGCTGGCAGACCATTCCAGTTTACAGATAGCACAGACACTGATTTTTCTCCTATTAATTTAGCGTCTGATAAGATTAATGAATCAGAAAAAACAAGTTCAGCTTCTGTTTTTGGCTTATTAACTAGAACTGCAATTTACAGAGAAGGCTTAGGAAGTGTTTTAATTACTGATGATTTTGACACAACGATAGAAGCTCAAACACCAAAAAGAACAACACCAGATAATTCAACTTTTTTTCCACTGGGAAATGCAGATCAAAAAGATTCGGTTTTAGTAAACGTAGATTATCATAAGCTAAGAAAAACTGTTGGAAACCTTTTTACAAACAACACGCAAACTAGAGCGGTTTTAGTCGTTCATAAAAATCAAATTATTGCTGAGCAATACGGCAAAGGTTTTACAAAAAACTCACGTATTTTAGGTTGGTCTATGACCAAAAGTATTATGAGTACGGTTGTTGGAATTATGCAAACTCAAGGGAAAATTAATGTGTTTGATAAAGCCCCGATTTCAGAATGGCAAAATGACGACAGAAAAGAAATTACTATCAATAATTTGTTGCAAATGAACTCTGGTTTAAAATGGAATGAAAACTACAACGAAATTTCTGATGTTACTAAAATGCTGTTTTTAGAAAAGGACATGACTAAGATTCAAGCTGAAAAACAGCTGGTAGGGAAACCCAACGAAACTTGGAATTATTCATCCGGAACCAGTAATTTATTATCAGGAATTATTAAAAATACGTTTAAAAATCATCAAGATTATTTAAATTATTGGTATGCAGAATTTATTGATAAAATTGGCATGAATTCTATGGTTATAGAAACTGACATGACTGGAAATTTTGTTAGTTCTTCTTATGCTTGGGCAACGCCAAGAGATTGGGCAAGGTTTGGATTGTTATATTTAAATAAAGGAAATTGGAGAGGAGAACAGCTTTTTAATCCTTCTTGGATAGATTATATTACAACGCCAACTAAAGGCTCTGACGGAACGTATGGCGGACATTTTTGGCTAAATGCTGAAGGTCAGTTTTCTGATGTTCCTAAAAATATGTTTTATGCTGATGGGTATCAAGGACAATTTGTGTTTGTCTTTCCTGACCAAGATTTAGTTGTGGTAAGAATGGGATTAGCACATATTGATATTAATGCTTTTTTGAAAGAAATTTTGGGAAGCATTAACTAAAAAACCACACAAATTGCATGGTTAAGTTTTATACAAAAAGAGTCTGCAACTCCTACAAATCAAATCCTATATTAACGCCTAGTTTAGTTGCAATCAATTTTGTAATTCTAGATTTTACTTCCGGAATTTTTACACTTTCTAACACGGTATTTGCAAAAGCATACATTAACAATGCTTTTCCTTCTTTTTTTGGAATTCCGCGTTGTTGCATGTAAAACAACGCATCAGAGTCTAACTGACCAATCGTACAGCCATGAGAACATTTTACATCATCTGCAAAAATCTCTAATTGCGGTTTTGCATTAATTGTAGATTTGTCGCTTACCAACACATTGTTGTTTTGTTGATACGCATTCGTTTTTTGAGCTTCTTTTTCTACAACTATTTTCCCGTTAAAAACGCCTGTAGAACGTTCATCGAAAATCCCTTTATAATCTTGATGACTTTCGCAATTTGGCTCAATATGATGTACCAGCGTATGATGATCTACATGCTGTTTTCCTTCAATAATAGTAATTCCTTTTAAAATAGAATTAATGTGTTCTCCTCTTTGATAAAAGTTTAAGTTATTTCTAGTGATATTTCCTCCAAAAGAGAAAGTGTGTACAGAAACTTCACTATTTGTTTTTTGCTCGATATATGTATTATCAACTAACGAAGAATTGTCTTTGTCGTTCTGAATTTTGTAATAATCTATCGTTGCGTTTCTAGCTGCAAAAACCTCAGTTACAACATTTGTTAACACTGCGTTTTCGGTTAAACTTTGATGACGTTCTATAATTTGAACGTGTGCATTTTCTTCAACCACAATTAAATTTCTTGGCTGAATCATTGTCGCAATATCGTTTCCTGTTGTAAAATTAATGATTTGAATTGGCTTTTCTACCTCAATATTTTTAGGAATACAAATGTATGCCCCTTCGTTTGCAAATGCAGTATTTAGTGAAGTTAAATTGTCTTGTTTTGCAATTTTATTGAAATAGTTTTCAATGACTGCTTTGTATTTAGATTTTGATAATGCTGATGACATTAAACAAATATCTTTTCCATCGTGAGTAACATCCGAAAGGAAGGAACTGTATTTTCCGTCGATAAAAACAACTTTATAGGTGTCTATATCATGAATAAAATACTTCTTTACATCTGCAAATTGTATGGAGTTTTCTTTGTTTGGAAAAATGCTGAAATCGTTCTTTAAAACTGAGTTTAATGAAGTGTATTTCCAAGCTTCTAACTTCTTAGTAGGAAAGCCTAATTTTTCGAAATTCTGTAATGCTTCTGTCCTAATATCATGTATCTCTGAATTGATATCTATATCATTTTCAAAGGCAACATAAGACGATACTATTTTTTCTTTTAATTCCATTCTGACTTTTGTCATTCCGCACTTGATGCGGAATCTTTTTAATGTATCCTTTACGTCTATGAGATTCCTGCCTACGCAGGAATGACAAGCATGCATAAAGTTTACCTTATAAATTTACTAAACAAGCTCTTTTTTAATCCAATCGTATCCTTTTGCTTCTAATTCTAACGCTAAAGAAGCATCACCGGTTTTTACGATTCTACCGTCATATAAAACATGGACAAAATCTGGAACGATATATTCTAACAAACGTTGATAATGTGTAATTACAATTACTGCGTTGTCTTTAGATTTTAGTTTGTTTACTCCGTTCGCAACAATACGCAAAGCATCAATATCTAAACCCGAATCCGTTTCATCTAAAATGGCCAATTTAGGTTCTAACATTGCCATTTGAAAAACCTCGTTACGTTTCTTTTCTCCTCCAGAAAAACCTTCGTTTAAAGAACGCGATAAGAACTTACGGTCTATTTCTAATAATTCTGATTTCTCACGAATCATTTTCAACATCTCTTTAGCAGGCATGTCTTCCAACCCTTTTGCTTTACGAGTTTCATTAATTGCCGTTTTTATAAAATTAGTTACAGAAACTCCTGGAATCTCAACTGGATATTGAAAAGATAAAAACACCCCATTGTGCGCTCTTTCTTCTGGAGCTAATTCGCTAAGATCTTCTCCATTTAGCTCAATATTTCCTTCTGTTACCTCGTATCCATCTTTTCCTGCAATAATGTTTGCCAACGTGCTTTTTCCCGCTCCGTTTGGTCCCATAATTGCATGTACTTCTCCTGCTTTAACTTCTAAATTCAATCCTTTTAAGATTGATTTATTGTCTATACTTGCGTGTAAATTGTTGATTTTTAACATAATTATATCTCTTTGTTGTTGGCTTAACCAACGCTTCCCTCTAAACTAATTTCTAATAATTTTTGTGCTTCAACAGCAAATTCCATTGGCAACTTATTTAATACTTCTTTACTAAATCCGTTTACAATTAATGCAATTGCTTTTTCAGTATTTATTCCACGTTGATTACAATAAAATAATTGGTCTTCACCAATTTTACTTGTAGTTGCTTCGTGTTCTATTTGAGCTGTTTTATTTTTTGCTTCGATGTATGGAAACGTGTGAGCTCCACAAGCATTTCCCATCAATAATGAATCACATTGTGAAAAATTACGTGCGTTTTCTGCTCTTGCTCCAACATGAACTAACCCTCTATAAGAATTTTGAGAATTTCCTGCGGATATTCCTTTTGAAATAATGGTCGACTTGGTATTTTTACCTAAGTGAATCATTTTTGTCCCAGTATCTGCTTGTTGATAATGATTTGTTACTGCGATAGAATAAAACTCTCCAACAGAATTATTTCCTTTTAAGATACAACTTGGATATTTCCATGTTACAGCAGAACCAGTTTCTACTTGTGTCCAAGAAACTTTTGCATTGGTTTCACAAATAGCTCTTTTAGTTACAAAATTGAAAACTCCACCTTTACCATTCGCATCACCAGGATACCAGTTTTGAACGGTAGAATATTTAATTTCTGAGTCATCTAAAGCAATCAACTCAACAACAGCTGCGTGTAATTGGTTCTCGTCTCTACTTGGCGCTGTACACCCTTCCAAATAACTAACATAACTTCCTTTATCAGCAATAACTAGCGTTCTTTCAAACTGACCAGTTCCTCCTTCGTTAATTCTAAAATAGGTTGATAATTCCATCGGACAACGAACGCCTTTGGGAATGTAACAAAAAGATCCATCAGAAAAAACTGCCGAATTTAATGCTGCATAAAAGTTATCGCTTGTAGGAACTACTGTTCCTAAATATTTTTTCACCAATTCTGGATGCTCTTGAATTGCTTCAGAAATAGGCATGAAAATAATTCCTTTTTCACCCAATGTTTTCTTAAATGTTGTTGCAACAGAAACAGAATCTATTACAATATCAACCGCAACATTAGCCAACCTTTTTTGTTCTTCTAAAGAGATTCCTAATTTTTTAAACGTCTCTAATAAATCTGGATCAACTTCATCTAAACTATCTAATTTGGGCTTTTGTTTAGGTGCAGAATAATACGCAATTTCTTGAAAATTTGGTTTTGGATACTTTACGTTTGCCCAATCTGGCTCTTTCATTTTCTCCCAAACTCTAAAAGCTTCTAAACGCCAATCGGTCATCCATTGTGGTTCATTTTTCTTTTTAGAAATTGCACGAACAACATCTTCATTCAACCCTTTTTCAAAAGTTTCGCTTTCTATATCTGTATAAAAACCATATTCGTATTCTTTGGTTTTTAGTTCTTCTCTTAAATTATCTTCTGTATACTTACTCATTTGATTTTTTCTTAAAGTGAAAAACTTTCTCCGCAACCACAGGTTCTATTTGCGTTTGGGTTGTTAAAAACAAATCCTGTTCCGTTTAATCCACCTGAATACTCTAAAGTTGTTCCTACCAAATACAAGAAGCTTTTTTTATCTACAATGATTTTTACGTCATTATCCTCAAAAATTTTATCGTCTTCAGCTTGATTTTTATCAAACGTTAAATTATATGATAAACCTGAACAACCGCCACTTTTTACGCCAACGCGCACAAAGTCTTTGGAAGTATCAAAACCATCATCAGTCATCAATTCAATGACTTTTTTCTTAGCTATATCTGAAACTTTTATCATATGTTTAAATAGATTAAATCTAAATTGGGTGCAAATATAGATACAAAATATGATTTTTAAAGCCTTTTAACCTGAATATAATTGATTGCAAGAGTGGTAATATTAATAACCGCTTTTATATTTGATGAATTTTAGTTTTCAATTTGTTAATGAAGTGTTAAATAAATCCTATAAAATTTATAAACAAGGAATTAAACTTACTTTTATTTCATAACTAAAACAAACCGAATGAAACGCATTTTTACCGCAATCATATTTCTAATTTCAATTCAAATTACAGCACAACAAAAGGCTTGGTCAGAAGATTTAATTACAGTTCCAGTAAAGTCTAATTATCAGAAAACATCTACCTATGCAGAAGTGATGTCTTTTATTTCTGCATTGCAAAAACAATCTGACTTACTGCATTTAGAATATATGGGAACGAGTAAAGAAGGTAAAAAAATTCCTGTTGTTGTATTGGCAAATCCAAAAATTACTACTCCTGCGGCGGCAATAGCCTCTGGAAAACCTGTACTATATATTCAAGGAAATATTCATTCTGGAGAAGTAGAAGGAAAAGAAATTGTTCAGCAAATAATGCGTGATATTTTAGTAGGCAATAAAAAGCATTTATTAGACAATCAGATAATCATTTTTGCACCAATTTACAATACCGATTCTAATGATAAAATGCAACAAGGCAGAAGACCTTCTCAAGAAGATAGTCCGGTTGAAGTTGGCATTAGAGAAAATAGTCAAGGCTTAGATTTAAATAGAGACGGAATAAAAATGGAAGCTTTTGAAACCGCTGGATTAATTCAGAATGTGTTGCTAAAATGGGATCCTGAAATGTTAGTTGATTTACATACAACAAACGGAACTTGGCATGGTTACGGAATTACCTACGCCCCCAGTTACCATTCCGCTGGAGAAAAAGCACCATATGATTTTACTTGGGATGTTTTGCTCCCAGAAGTTGTAAAAAAAGCCGATGAAAATTACAACGTAAAAATTGGTCCTTACGGATATTACGACACCAAACAGGGTTGGCCTCCAACCTCTATTTACACGTACAATCATCATCCTAGATATTTGGTAAACCAAATGGGATTACGTAATAAAGTTGGAATTTTAAGTGAAGCTTTTGCGCACGATCGTTTGTATCAAAGAATGAACGGAACGTATGGATTTGTTGCCGAAATTTTAGAGTTTACACATAAAAATGGTAGAAAAATGGCAGCAATTAATGCCAAAGCAGAAAAAGATGCCATTGATAATGTACTCAATAATGCAGGAAAAGTTCAAAAAGGAGTTCAATTTAAAATGGTTGCTTTAGATAAAAAAATAGAAAGCTACAGAACCTACGATTACATTCCGTACATCAACAAACAAGGAAAGGAAAGTTATATCCGTTCTGGAAGAATAATTGATGTACCAAATGTCACCAACTTATCAAAATTTGACGCTTCGGTCAGCACAACATTACCAAGAGGTTATTTCTTGCCAAAGTCAATGAAATCAATTGTTGAGCATCTTAGAAAACAAGGAGTAGAGGTTACTGAATTAGAAAAACGTAAAAGAGCAACAGGAGAAGTATTTCTGGTAGAAAAATTAACAACTTCTAAACGTAAATTTGAAGGACATAATATGGCAACTATTGAAGGGAAATATGTTGCAAAAACCCAAACATTTAAAAAAGGTGATTATTGGGTAGACATGGCACAACCATTAACAAATCTTGCTTTTTACATGTTAGAACCACAATCTGATGACGGTTTAGTATCATGGAATTTCTTTGATGCGTATTTAAAATCTCAAGGGGTAGATTCTAAAACAGTAGAATATCCTGTTTTTAAGTATTATTCTGTAAAATAGCACTTGTCTATTCGAGTAAATTTTAGAAATATAAATGAGTGGGATTTGTACTTCGACAAGCTCAGTTATCAAGAAAATCACTCGAACTTACATTAAAGTAATCTTATACTTCTGTGCAAAATAATCTATAGAATTGACGTACCTTTGCGGCATGTTAGAAGATAAAAACCAAGATAGAACCTCGTTGTCTGAATTAGGAGAATTCGGATTAATTAAGCATATAACAACCCATTTTAAAACAAACCATACATCAACAGTAAAAGCTGTTGGAGATGATGCAGCTGTCTTAGATGCATCAGAAAAACAAACCTTAATTACTACCGATTTATTAATTGAAGGTGTTCATTTTGATTTGAGTTATATGCCTTTAAAACATTTAGGCTATAAAGCGGTTATAGTTAATTTATCTGATGTGTATGCAATGAACGGAACTGCAGAACAAATTACGGTTTCTATTGCAGTTTCTAATCGTTTTCCGTTAGAAGCAATTGAAGAATTGTATGCCGGAATTCAGTTAGCTTGCCAAACTTATACTATAGATTTAATTGGTGGAGATACCACTTCTTCTACCAAAGGAATGTTGATTTCTGTTACTGCAATTGGTAAAGCAAATAAAGAAGATATTGTATATAGAAATGGCGCCAAAGAAACCGATTTAATTGTGGTTACTGGAGATTTAGGCGCTGCTTATTTAGGATTGCAAGTATTGGAAAGAGAGAAACAAGTTTTTCAAGTTGATGCAAACAATCAGCCAGATTTAGATGAGTATACCTATTTAATTGAACGACAATTAAAGCCAGAAGCTCGTAAAGATATTTCTGGGTTGTTAAAAGAATTGGATGTAAAACCAACTTCTATGATTGATATTTCTGACGGATTATCATCAGAAATTATGCACATTTGCTCGCAATCTAAGGTTGGGTGTAAAATTTACGAAGATAAAATCCCATTAGATCCACAAGTAATTTCTGCTTGCGAAGAATTTAATATGGATTCTACTATGGTTGCTTTAAGTGGTGGCGAAGATTACGAATTGTTATTTACTGTGCCAATTGCTGATTTTGACAAGATAAAAGGGAATCCAAATTTTTCTATTATTGGTCATATTACGGAGCAAAACCAAGGAATAAATTTAGTTACACGTGCCAACCAAGAAATTGAATTAAAAGCGCAAGGGTGGAATGCTTTGAGTGAAAAATAAAAAATAATTGCTCTTCTTTTGGTATATTTATACCTCCAATGAAAATAAAAGAATTTATTACTATTAGTTTTCTATTGCTGCTTATTTTTAATTGCAGTAAATCACAAAATAATGATATTCCTATTTCTGAGTTAGAGCCGTTTACTTTTTCTACTCCAGAAAAACAAGGAATGAATTCTGATGTGTTAAACAATGCGTATCAAAAAGCAACTTCGCTTGGGTTTGTAGATGGAATCATTATTTCTAAAAATGGCTACATTATTGGCGAGCAATATTTTAATGGTTTTGATAAAACTAAACCTCATAATGTAAAATCTGTATCAAAAAGCATACTTTCTGCAATAACTTATTTTGCAATAAATGAAGGAGCTTTTAATGTAAACAATAAAGTATTACCCTTTTTTCCAGAATATAATAATTCGAGTTTAGACACAAGAAAATCAACTATTACCATTCAACATTTGCTTACAATGCGAATGGGAATTTCTTCTGAATTTGATGACAATTACAATGTATATACCGATTTGTATAACTCTAGTAATTGGATAAAATCAACACTAGAATTTCCTTTAAAAAATGCTCCTGGAGATGCAATGAATTACAACACATTTCAAACGCATTTGCTTTCTGGAATTATTACAAAAGCAACAAAAAAGAGCACTTTTGATTTTGCTTCAGAAACTCTTTTTAAATTAATGAAAATTGATATAGATTCTTGGGAACAAGACGCGCAAGGTTATTATTTTGGTGGAAATTCTATGTTTTTTACTCCAAGAGAAATGTATCTTTTCGGAAAATTATATTTAAACAAAGGAAAATTATTTAATACTCAAATTATTCCAGAAAGTTGGGTAAATTTATCTTTAACAACATCAACAAATTTTTCTAATTTAGAAGTTGGCGCATTTAAAAATTACAATTATGGCTATTTATGGTGGCTCGGAGAAATAAACAAGTATACCTTATTTTTAGCTTACGGTTATGGCGGACAATTAATTGCTGTTTTTCCTGATATTCATTTAATTATAATTACAACTACAGAAAATAAGGTGACTCCAACAAATGCAGCAAATCAAGAAGTAAAAATGTTTAATTTTATTTCTGAAAATATTTTGCCCGCCATTAAATAAAAGTAATGGTATTAATCATTTATACTTTTTTCACAAACTGATTCAATGCTTCAATCAATTCGTTTATATTTTCAATATAGCTCATATGTCCTTCTTCAAAAACGATAGCTTTTGATTTGGTTTCTTTTGATTCTTCTAATAATTCTTGATTCTTTAAAACTGGGTCTTTTTTACCAATAATAAATAATTTTTTAAAATCGTTATTTTTTAAAACAGCAATTCTATTTGGCCGTATTCTCATGCCTTCTTGGCAAGCAATATAACCTTGTATTGGTGTTTTTAAAGCCTCTTCTAAAGCGAGTTGCATTTCGTTTTTAAATATTTTTCTGCTTTTTTCGCTAAATAAATTGGTAAAAGACATTCTAACCATGCTTTTAAAATTAGTTTGCGCCATTTTATTAGCCCTTGTTCTTAGCTTTTTTCGTTCATTATCATCTGGTAATGAAGTTGAATTCATTAAACACAAACCTTTTACTTTATGGGAATTTTTTTCTGCAAAAGCCAACGCTACATAACCGCCCATAGAATGTCCAACAAAAATTGATTTTCTAATTCGTAAATGCTTTAAAACTGCTTCTACTGCTTCTGCCATAATCTCCATAGAATGTACATATCCAATACAATCTGTGTTTCCATGACCTAATAAATCAATACAAATAACTTTATTTCGTTTACAGAGTTCTTTTGTTACAGAATTCCACATAGTAGAATTCTCTAAAAATCCATGTAAAAATACAATTGCAGAACCTTTTCCAAGAGTTGAAAAAGAAATTTTAGTGTTTTTATATAAGACGCTATTTTGCATTAAACAAAAATATGTATCTTTATTCTAGTCATAAAATATAATTTTTAAAATGTTATCATCCCCGTTTGCAAATATTACGGTTAAAATTGAAAAGAAACTAACATTTAGTCTTTTCTATTTATTGATTATAAGTGTTATTGTTTTGAGGTATTTTAATCTCACCTTAGAAAATGAAATTGCTCCTTACGGAATTTTCTCATTTGAGTTAGCGGGTACGCTTGATAAGTCTGTAGAAATTATAAATTCTTGGTCTCCTTTATCAAAAACATTTGCGGGTTTGAGCTTGGGGTATGATTTTCTTTTCTTACTAATTTACACCTTATTTATTTCGCTGTTAATTCACAAAGTAAATGAGCGTTTATGGGTTGGAAAATCTTTTTATAAAATAGGCGAAACGCTAAGTTGGTCCATGTTTATTACTGCCATTTTTGATGCTATAGAAAATGTCTCTTTAATAAAATTATTAATTGGAAGTCATGAAGAATATTGGTCATCATTTGCATATGCTTTTGCAATTGCAAAGTTTGTTTTGATTTCTATTTCTATTTTATACCTTATTTATTCCACAGCATTATTGCTTTTCAAGAAATCTTCATAAATTGAACAAAACAAAAGAAATCTTTATCGTTGGATTTGCTTTGTTTTCAATGTTTTTTGGAGCTGGAAATTTAATTCTTCCACCTTTTTTAGGAGTTCAATCTGGTGAAAGCTGGAGCATCGTTACTCTTGGTTTTTTTGTCACCGCTGTTATTATTCCGATTCTCGGAATTATGGCGCACGCGCGTTTACAAGGAACCATGTTTGATTTTGGAAAGAAAGTATCCCCAACTTTTAGTTTTATATATTGCCTAATTATCTACGCAATATCTATAACATTGCCAGCACCAAGAACTGCTTCTGTTACTCACGAAATGGCGATTGCCCCTTTTTTCGGAACCTCATCTTTACTAACGAGTACTATTTATTTTGCATTGGTTTTTGTTTTTGTGATGAATCGTTCTAAAATATTGAATGTTATTGGAAAATTCTTAACTCCATTTATCATCATCATCTTATTAGCTGTAATAGTTATTGGAATTACAACAACACCAGAAATGATACATCCAACAACTTTTAAAACACCTTTTGTTAGTGGTTTATTAGAAGGTTATCAAACTTTTGATGCTATTGGAGCGATTGTAGTTGGTGGGGTTTTAGTAATTTCTATGAACTTTAAAAAAACAACTTCTTTTGAAGTAAAGAAAGAAATCATTTCTAAAGCAGGAATTGTTGCTGGAATTGGTTTACTTATTATTTATACAGGCTTAATTTATAGTGGTGTTCTTTTTAGCAATTCTTTTATTGAAAACGCTACTAGAACAGAAATTCTTACTAGCTTAAGCACTCAGACTTTAGGAAATATTGGTACAATTTTTCTAAGTGTATTAGTTGCTCTAGCCTGTTTTACAACTGGCGTTGGAATTGTAACCGGAACTTCAGATTATTTTAAAGGACTTTTTAACAACTCTCAAAAAGCATACACAATCACCGCAATTATTGGCTGCGTTTCAGGTATTTTAATTGGTCAGTTTGATGTCCAATATATTATTGTAATTGCACTGCCAGCATTGATGTTTATTTATCCGATAACCATTATTTTAATTTTATTAAATGTGTTACCAGAAAAAGTAGCGTCTCCAACAATATTTAAATCTGTAGTCGGAATAACCTTTTTATTTAGCATTCCAGATTTTTTAAAATTTATTATAAACCCTGATCGTTTAAATCGAATTCAAAGCTATATTCCTTTTTCTGAACATAGTTTGGGTTGGGTTTTACCGGCTCTTTTTATTTTTATTGTTGTTAATTTAATGCTGAAAAAAACTAGTAAAAAACAGAATTTTAATTAAGGTTTATTGATTCATTAAATCTTCAATTTCTTCTGCTAAAATTGGAATATTTCTCATCAAGTTAAACGGTTCTCCTTTTTCTTGAAGAACAACATCGTCTTCTAAACGAATTCCCATATTTTCTTCGGGAATGTAAATTCCAGGTTCAACCGTAAAAACCATATTTGCTTTCATTGGTGTTTTTAATTCGCCATAATCGTGTGTGTCTAATCCCATATGATGCGATGTTCCGTGCATAAAATATTTTTTATATGCTGGCCAATTTGGATCTTCTTTTTGTACATCAGCTTTATCAATTAAGCCTAAACCTAACAGTTCTGATGTCATCAGTTTACCAACTTCTTTGTGATATTCTGCCCAAATTGTTCCTGGAACAAGTATTTTTGTGGCTTCATCTTTTACTCTTTTTACAGCATTATAAACAGCTTTTTGTCTATCTGTAAAACGACCATTAACAGGAATTGTTCGTGTCATATCACTAGAATAATTTGCATATTCTGCACCAACATCTAAAAGAATCATATCGCCATCTTTACATTGCTGATTATTTTCTATATAATGTAACACACAAGCATTATAACCAGAACCAATAATAGGCGTATATGCAAATCCAGTAGAACGATTACGTAAAAATTCGTGCATAAATTCTGCTTCAATTTCATATTCCATCACACCAGGTTTTACAAATCCTAAAATTCTTCTAAAACCTTTTTCGGTGATATCACAAGCTGTTTGAAGTAACTCTAACTCTTGTTGTTCTTTTATTCCTCGAATATTTTGTAAAATTGAAAAGCTTTTAGCCCAATTGTGTGCTGGAAATCTATCTTTAACGCTTTTTATAAATCGGTCTTCTCTACTTTCTAATTCTACTGATTGACGATAATGTTCGTTGGTATTAAAGTAAATCGTTTCGGCTTCTGTCATTAAATCAAAAAACACTTTATCAAACTCACTTAACCAATACACCGTTTCTATTCCAGAAGTTTTTGTTGCTTTAGTTTTTGTTAATTTTGCTCCTTCCCAAATTGCAATATGGTCATTAGTTTCTTTTACAAATAAAATTTCTCTATGCTTTTTATCTAGAGCATCAGGAAATAATAACAATATACTTTCTTCTTGATCTACACCACTTAAATAAAAAATATCTCTATGCTGATAAAATGGCAATGTGCTATCAGCACCTGTTGTAAATATGTCGTTAGAGTTAAAAACGGCAATTGATTTCGGTTTCATTTGAGCAATAAATTTTGCTCTATTTTTTATAAAAAGTTGATCATTTATCAAGTGATATTTCATAAGTGAAAGCGTTTAGAGGAACAAATGTAGTAATTTATACAAAGAAAAATTGTGCATTAGTTTGAAAATTATAGTACTATTTTAACATAAAACAAGTACAATATCCTTAAGGATAATTGATTTTCAAATGGTTATAAAAAATAAAAAAAGATGAATTTGATAAAAATAAAATAAAAATTATATATTTCTTATTTATATAGTAGTATCTTTGCGGCTAATATTATTTTAATTATAATTACAATGAGTAAAGGTACAGTAAAATTTTTCAATGAATCTAAAGGATTTGGATTCATCACTGAAGAAGACAATAACAAAGAACATTTTGTACACATTTCTGGATTAATCGATGAGGTTAGAGAAGGTGATGATGTAGAATTTGACTTACAAGAAGGTAGAAAAGGAATGAACGCAGTTAACGTAAAAGTTATCTAAGATATAAACTTTTTTTTATTAAAAAACGCCTATCAATTAATTTGATAGGCGTTTTTGGTTA
>JBDNGO010000023.1:0-3950 GCA_041689245.1 Flavobacteriaceae bacterium
ATATTTTTGATAAAATCGGAACTTTAATACCGGGCTACAATGGCTATGCAGCTAGGGATGAAAAGAGAAATGACGAAAAGAAATTCCGTGATGAACTCTCTAGAATTATTAATCAATCGGAAACATTGATTGAAAAACATCAACAACAACTTATCAAGAAAGGCGAAATGAATTTGTGTAAAGAATGGGAAGTTGCAAGAAAAGCTGTTAATACTATTTACACAAAATTGAAAAATGCTACTTATGGCGAATCTTCTTTCTTTAGTAACAACCAAATAAAAGAAACCGAGTTAGACGAGATTTATAATATAAACTATGAAATGGCCGAACGAGTTCATTTAATCTTTAAAACCGCAGATGCTGATATTAATGAAGTAATGAGTGCGGGTCTAATAATTAATCAGGCAAAAGAGATAGATAACATTCTAAACCAACGCACCACTTTTATAAACAGACATAAATAACAAAATGGGTGTACTAGAATATTTAGACAATAGCGGGCAAGTGCTTGTAAATCGAGTTCCTGACAATGGATCCCTTGAAATAAAATGGGGTTCTCAACTTACAGTGCGCGAAAGTCAAGAAGCGGTTTTCTTCCGTGACGGAATGGCATTGGATGTTTTTGGGCCGGGTAGACATATCCTTCAAACACAAAATATACCTGTAATATCCAAATGGGTAACACGCTTTGGTTATGGGCCAACATCTCCTTTTAGAGCAGAAGTTCTATTTGTGGGCAAACAGCTTTTTCCAAATTTGAAATGGGGCAGCAAAGAACCAATTCTTTTTAGAGATAAAGAATTAGAAATGATACGCCTTAGGGCTTATGGCTCTTTTTCGATTCAGGTTAAAGACACGATGCTGTTTGTAAACAAAGTAGTAGGCACTATGGGGTTATTTACTACACAATCTATTGAAGATTATTTGCGTGGTATGATTGTGTCTAAATTAAACGTGGTATTATCTCGCATATTAACAAGCGTATTTGATATTCCTGCCTCTATGGATGAATTGAATTTGGCAATGCGCTTGGAGTTAATAACCGATTTTGATGGTTTAGGGCTTTCTATGAACGATTTGTATGTACAAGCCATTTCGCTCCCGGATGAAGTACAACAAAAAATTGACACGAAATCAGGGATGAATGTGTTAGGGAACCTCGACCAATATATGAAACTTAAAATTGCGGATTCTCTTGGTGATGCTGCAAAATCTGGCGGTGGAATGGGTGATGGCCTTGGTTTAGGTGCAGGTTTGGGGATGGGAATGGCCCTGCCTAATATGATTCAACAAAATATGCAGACCTCATCTTTTGGGTCAAGCTCAGTAGCAGCGAAACTTAAAGAGTTGAAGGAGCTATTGGATTTAGAAGCGATTACCCAAGAAGAATTTGATAAGAAAAAACAGGAATTACTGAAACAATTGTAATGAATAAAATAGCCCTGAAATATATTGAAGAAAAGCTTCCTGTGGGTACTTGCATCTATAAAACAAATAAGGGAAACAGCTTTAAAATAGTTGAATTTAAAAATGAAAAAGTGTTCTTTTCCATTCCAAATCATCAACAGCCTGGGAAATTTTATAAAAAATCCATTTCGATTGAACTGATCTCGGAAGTTTATGAAAACCCAAATTATGACTTCAAGACTTTTGTTTACAAAGACTGCAGAAAGTCAGCAACAAGAGGATTAATAAATAAACTAAAATCAATAAAATAAGCAACCATGCAAATAAAATGTACATCCTGCGGGGCAACCCAAGAATTAACAGCAAACCACCAGTGTGGGTATTGCGGCAGTGCCATAGAACAAGACAAGGCGCAAGAAAATTACAAAGCATCCACAACAGGTGAAGTAGGTAACTTAATGATGATGGCAGAAACAGCTGTTGATGCTACCAACTGGGAAGAAGCCTTGCGTTATTACAACAAGTCATTAGAAAAAGACATCACCAATTCAGATGCTTGGCTGGGTAAAGGCATTGCCATGGTGTACACCTCTAAAATAGGTGATATCAAAACCAAAGAAGCCATTGCCTATTGGAAAAACGCTATCAAACATGCTGAAAACGCTGATGCCATGGGTAAACGTGTTGCAAAAGAAATAAACACTGTTGTAAACTCTTTTTATCCTGCGATAGAAAATCATTATATCGAATTCAGTGGATTGGATAATTCGTATCAAGAATTGGTTTCCCGATTTGATACTTTAGAAAACGCGCAGGATTATGCAACTCAATTGGACAATGACAACATCACTTTCCATGAAACAGGTTATGCCTTGTGTAAGCGGGTAATTGATCTACCCAAAAAATATGCCTCAGCAGCTCATGGTTCTGCTTTAGCTGAAGGTATTGTTGGACAATTTTCTTCAAATGAATATTCTAGACGTTCTGCTGCAAATGATGCTAAGGGTAAAATGAATCAGGCGAATGCGAGGAAGAAAGAAATAGCGAGTGCGGCAATAATTATTGACCAGATTATTACAAAATATGTTGATAATTTAAAGCGAATTGATAGTTCACATTATAGCGTTCAAGATATTAAACAGGCAGAACTTGAAAAAGAAAAAGAAAAAAATGAAGGATTAAAAAAAAGACATGCAATAGAAGGTGGTCTTTTAGGCTATTTTATTGCTCTTGGTATATCATTTATTCTAATAAAAGCTGGAGTTAAGCTTGGAGACAGTACACCTATTTTATTACTAACAATAACTGGTGTGGGTGTTTATTTTGGACTAAGAAAAGCTAAAAAAGGATAGTATGCTTATATAATATGAAGAATTCAAGTTATAGATGTAGCTTTTAGATTGCGTGGTAAAATAAAAAATAAGAATAATTGAAAATTCATATGTCCATAAACAAAGGTAGAGCATACCAAATGGTAATGTCTAAGTTAAAAACAAGTAGTGAAATTGATGATGTATTTCATTTAATAGGTTTAATAGCTTCTTGTGAAAGTATTATATCTGACAGATTATCAGCTTTTCTGGGTGGCACTAAAAATGAAGAATATCAAAAAATTCAAGCAAAAAAGAGTTTTGAATCTTTTGGAAAACTATTGGAATTGTGCCAATCGGAACTTGAGAAAGAAATAAAACCTATAAATGGGAGAGAAAACCTTGAAACAAAAAACCTTTACGCAGAACTATTTGCTTGGAAAGCAAAACGAAATCAAATCATTCATTCAGTTTGTAAATCAAGTAGTCCAGAATTTCACAAAACAGAAAAACAACTTTTTGCTGAGGCTCAATGTGCTTGTATAAATGGTCATCGGTTACTACGATTATTACTAAAATGGAGCAAGCAATCCAAAGCAAAAAATAAAAAAATAAAATAATCAACCATGCAAATAAAATGTACATCTTGCGGGGCAACCCAAGAATTAGTAGCAAACCACCAGTGTGGGTATTGCGGCAGTGCCATAGAACAAGAAAAGGCACAGGAAAATTATAAAGCATCCACAACAGATGAAGTCGGTAATTTGATGATGATGGCAGAAACAGCTGTTGATGCCACCAACTGGGAAGAGGCACTGCAGTATTATAACAAAGCATTAGAAAAAGACATTACCAATTCAGATGCTTGGACACTGTCCCACAAAGTGTCTTTAATTTTGTGAAAATGTATAAAGTTTCAACCAGTATATTGGTAGCAGCTGTCTTTTCGGCTCTAATTATTATGAGTATAGAAAAGCAATATTCATTTTATCAAGTTTCGTTTGGATTTTTGGTTTACATCATACCTGCAATGTTTATTTCTTCATTTAAATCGAGAGGATTAGCATTCATAATAACTGTTGTTAGTATTTTATTTGCCTATTCTTCTTATCATTTCGAATGGCATGCGACTTGGGTTGGAGTTTTAATGGCTTTTGCAATCGGAATACCTATTTATTATTATCGAATACGGAAAGCTAAAGTAACAGCTGGACATAAGGGTAGCACCTAACA
>JBDNGO010000024.1:0-5451 GCA_041689245.1 Flavobacteriaceae bacterium
ATATAACTCCTTAATGAGATATTATCTAAAGTAATCCAATCATAATTTACAGTTAATTCCACTCCGTCGTGCTGGGTCTCACCAGCATTAACACCAATAAACTGATCATCACCTGTTCTTCTTGCCACCAATAAATTTTCAATTGCCATTCTATAAACCGCTCCATTCACATGCATTCGGTTCTCTAAAAATGACATGCGCGTTCCAACCTCATAATTCCAGCCAGACTCTGGTTTTATGTCCGTATTTATCAATCCATCTGGAAGCAGTGTTTCTGCTAATGTAGGGGGTGAAAATCCATGACTTACATTAACATATGCACTCCAGTTTTTTGAAATTAAATGGGAAAGTCCAAATTTTGGTGAAAGAATAGCTTCAAAATCATAGAATCCTGATTGATCTGGATCCCCTACTTCTTCAAAATTATCTTCTAAATCAAAAGACGTCTGATTCAAATTTAGACCAAAAGAAAATGTTGTCTTTTCACTAAAGTGATATTTGGTTTCTAAAAATAATGATATATACGACCGGGTTTCTTCGAAGTCAGACAGTAATTCTCCTTGAAAACTCCCATTACCAGGAGGTAAATCTTTATACAAATTTTTAAAGGTTTTTGATCCGTAATAATCTTTAAAAAATTCAATCCCCAGTGACCAATCCAATTTATTTTCAAACAGTCTAGTTTCCCCTAACAATCTGCTTCGTAATCCGAAAGCAGCAGATTGCTCGTCTAAAATATTAAACGGTCTAGGCTCATACCCGTTTCTAAAAGTGCTATATACGCTCATAATCTGTTTTAAACTCGAAGTATACTCATGATTCCATGAAATACCTAGAATACCTCTTTGCGAATCTTCATACCCCTGTGATCGCCACCAAGTAAATGCCGCTTTTTCAGGATTATTTAGGTAATCATCCTCGTTTATAGAACTTGGAATAAAAGCTTTTAAACCTACATAACTACCTATAATAGTTATGTCATCTTTTTCACCTGCAAACACACTTGAGCTCAACGTAAATGTTTGTCTATCATATTCATTATTATCTCTAAAACCATCACTATGCGTATTGCTATAAATGGCTCGTAAGCCAAATTTTTCCGTTCCATGATTTACGTTTACAATTCCCTTTACCAAGCCGAAAGAGCCAACAGTAAATCCAGTCTCCACTTTTGTTTGATTTAAGTACCCATTTTTCGGAATCAAATGAAGTGTACCTCCCAATCCTGCTCCGTAAATACTTGAAGCTCCTTTTTCTATTTCCATCCTTGATATCGAGTTCAATTCAAGATCTTCAATCGTCGTTTCTCCATTACCAGAAGTCAATGGAATATCACCATAATAGGCTCTTATTTTAGAAGTCCCATATAAACTTCTAGAACCAACACCTCTGATTGTAATCTTATTGGTATTTAATGCTCCAGATTGCATATAAACTCCAGGAACTCGGTTTAGCACTGGTGCTATATTCACATCCGTTCCTCTATTAATCTCTGAAGTAGTAATTAGACTAATAGCAGATGTTGCTTTCTGAATCTTTTGAGGAATTTGATTTGCAAAAACAACAACTTCTTCCAACTCAGAATGGTTTATTTCCATTTGAACCACCAAATATTTTTGATTGAATAGTTTTATTTCTTTTGTTCTGTATCCAACTCTTCGAAAAATATAAACTCCTGATACATCAACTGTAAACCCTCCAAAACTATTCGATAGTATTTCTTTTTTAGATTCCTTATTTACAATACGCACATTTCTTAATTCAACAGTACTTTCACTATCTACAACCTTCCCTTTAACCTTTTGCTGGGAATAAGTATACAAAGTACTTATTAGTAAAACCGCTAAAAAAGGTATCTTGTTTTTTTTAAAAAGCATTTCTTTAATTCTTTAAAAGTAATAAATATTTTATTTTTTATAAATTGATAAGATCCAATCTACACCAGTAATAAACTCTTTAGAAACAGATGCGGTATTGAAAATAGTCTCGGTTAAATTAGGAACCAGATATTCATGGTTTACAAGTCCGTAAACTTTAGAAAATACAATTTTATCGTTTTGCTTTATCTCAATACCCCAAAGGTGATTTGGTTGATTCCATGCTACAAAAATACTGTATATTTTCTGATTTACTATTCGGCATAAAACAAAATTAAGAAATTAAAATAATTTGATTGAGGCGTTTGAATTTTGATTTCCACTTCCCCTTCACTTTTGGTATTCATTCGAAGAATCCAATGGGGTTTTGTGTAGTCTATCATTGAACTACAGGTGCACAAACGAAATGGCCCATTGAAATCACACACAAGATTTATAATGATATAAACATAATAAAAAATTGTGTATTAATCACAAATATATTAGATTTGATTTTAATCAAATTTAAAAGATTAACTATCTATTATGAAAAAACTACTAATTTTAGTATTGCTATCTCCAGTATTAATGTTTAGCCAATGGGTACAAAAAGGAAACAGTATTGGTGTAGGTAAAAGTATAAGTATGAATGATGAAGGATCAATTGTTGCTGTAAGTAACCCAGTAAGGGTCTATCAATTTTCAGGGTCTAGTTGGTCTCAAATAGGAAATACTGTTGATGTTTATCCACCTACAGACGCTCTTAGAATTAATAAGGAAGGGACTGTTTTTATTGTTGGAAACAATTTAAGTGATGGCTCTTCTGCCAATACTGGGCTTGTACAAGTTTTTGAATATACAGGTGGTAGTTGGGTTCAAAAAGGGACCAATATAGAAGGAACTTCAGTTTTTGATGAACTTGGTTATTCGGTAAGTATAAATAATGAGGGCTCAGTTATAGCTGTTGGTGCACCTCAAATAGATCCGGTAACATTTTTTGATTCACCACGCGAAGGATATGTTCGTTTGTTTGAATACTTAAGCGGTAATTGGGTTCAAAAAGGAAGTGATATTATTGGGCCTGAAAGTGGAAATAAATTAGGGATCTCAGTAAGTTTAAATGGTGACGGAACAATTGTAGCTATTGGTACTGTTGCTGGTGGAACCGCTGGAAGTGTACTTATTTATGAATATACAGGAGGATCGTGGGTTCAAAAAGGAGGAAATATTGTTGGAGAAGCCGCAGGTGATTCCTCTGGAAAGTCCATAAGTATAAATGATGATGGTAGTGTTATAGCTATTGGAGCAGAATTAGCAAATGCAGGTGGTGTCACAAACTCGGGGCACGTTAGAGTTTACGAATATTCAGGTACCGCTTGGACACAAGTACATTCAGACATAGATGGCGAAACTGAATTTGGCCATCTTGGAAGCGCAGTTAGTTTAAGCTCTAATGGCGCCATATTAGCGGTAGGTGAAAAAGATTGGGGGGAAGCTTCCTATGGACGTGTGCAGGTTTTTATAAGAACCTCAAGTAATTGGAACTTGGAAAAGACTTTTTTGGGAGAGGATTTTTTTGGACAATTAGGGCGTGCTATAAGTTTAAGCTCAAATGGTTCAACTATAGCGTTTTCAAATTCAACAGGTACAGAAATTCACGAAAACACTGCCACCATATCTACAAGAACTTGGACGGGTATAAGCAGTACAGATTGGACTGTTTCTGGGAATTGGAATAATGGTGTGCCCGATAATAGTTTTGCTGTAGTCATACCTAATGTAACAAATAAACCCATAATAAGTTCTGGAACAACTTATATAATTGGCAATCTAACCATAGACGCCAGTAGTTCTTTAACTTTAAATGCTGGCAAAGGCTTAACGGTCAGCGGTAATTTAGTCAACAATGGTACTATGACTGTAGCATCAGACGCTTCGACAAGTGGGTCTCTAATTGTAAGTGGCACATCATCAGGAAACATCACTTACAACCGTTATTTAGAGAGTGCAAATTCATCAAAATGGCATTTGATAGCAGCACCCGTTGGCGCATATAGCATCAATACATTTGCGACTACGGGCGCTAATAATGTAGCCACCAGTGGTGTAAATTACTCAGTAACCCCTTATGACAATACAGGAACATTAGGTTCAACTACGTGGAATCATTGGACTACTGATGGTTCAGGTGCAGGGAATGTATCAGGTGCAGGAAACTTCATAGCTGGTAAAGGCTATGAAATACTCACTACTGCCGATGGTACAGTAGCTTTTACAGGAACCGTTCCCGTAGCACAAGTCAGTATAGGCGTAACAGTAAGTGGTAGTAATGCGTGGAACTTAATAGGAAATCCTTTTCCGTCTTCTATTCCAGCCAATTCAAATGCCGACGCAACTAATAACTTTATAACGGTAAATACCCTCGATTTGGATGATTCATTTGAAGCCCTCTATTTGTGGGATCCAGGAACGTCAAGTTATGATATCATCAATCAAGATTCGGCATCAACATATATCGCACCAGGGCAGGCCTTTTTTGTAAAATCTGTTACAGGTGGTGGCACGGTAGATTTCACCACAGCCATGCGCTCTCATCAATCGGCTGTAGCTTTTCAAAAAACAGAAACAACAGCACCACCAAGTATTACACTTAGTGTGGCTAACAATACAGGCAAAACAAGAACTACATCCATAAAATATATAGCAGGGAAAAGTTTAGGATTAGACCCTGGTTTTGATGTAGGGCGTTTTGGTGGATCCAATTCAAGTTTTGATATCTATACCCAATTAGTCAATGACAATGGTGTTGACTTTGCACATCAGGTTGTACCCGATAACAATTACGATACAACAGTCTTCCCCATAGGTTTAGAAGCCAGTGTAGGAACACAAATAACTTTTAAAGCACAAGCTACGGGTTTACCCTTGGGGAAGAAAGTCTTTTTAGAAGATAAATTATTAAATACAGTTACAGAACTCAATACTACTGATAAGACTTATACTTTGACTCTAAGTACCCAGGAACAAGGTGTAGGGCGTTTCTTTTTACGCACCTTAGACAATCTCTTTACATTGGGCACAACAGATATAGACAAACTCAGATTTACTGTTATAAGCCAACCCAAGCGTCATAGCATCCGCATTATAGGAAATATTGAAGGTACAGCCACTCTATATATTTATGACACACTGGGGCGTTTTATTTACACAACAACACTTAAGGCACAAACAGATAATAAAGTGACAATACCCTATATGGCTAATGGTGTTTATTTTGTAAAGATTAGAACAGCAAACGGTAATTACAGTACTAAAATAGCTTGGTATTAATAACTCCCAATCGTTTTTAAATTAAAGAGATGAAAAAAGACACAAAAAATATAAAATCAGATAAATTAATGACACGCAAGGAGGCTATCTTAAAAACAGGAAAATATGCAGCGCTTACTGCATTGGGTACTTTTATGATATTAAACCCCCAAAAGGCACAAGCAGCATCAGTACCATCAAATCCAGGGTGGTAAAATAAAAAATAAGCAGTCCTACGAAAAAGACAAGTAGCATACTACTTAATATAAGTATCTGGGAAATATTC
>JBDNGO010000025.1:0-8692 GCA_041689245.1 Flavobacteriaceae bacterium
TAAAAAAGAAATAGCAGAATAGATTTTCAAAATTAAAAAATAGCAACTATATTTGCAGCCGCTTACGGCCACGTGGCGCAACTGAATAGCGCACTTGATTACGGCTCAAGAGGTTGCTGGTTTGAATCCAGCCGTGGTCACAAAAAAACGCATCAATTTGATGCGTTTTTTTATTTATATCAATTCTGAATTTACTTTAGTTGTTTTTATATATATTTATCAAAAATACTAATAATCAATACCTAAAAACACAAACAAACAATTAACTAAATTTTACAACTATGATTCGTAAACTATTAATTTTACCTGCATTATTTTTCATCTCACTTTCCTTCAGTCAAGAAGTATTTGATGCAAATACTATTGAAAAAATAAAAAAAGAAGGACTAAACAATTCTCATGTTGAGAAAATTGCTTTTGAATTGATTGACAAAGCTGGGTCTAGATTAACAAACTCACAAGGTTACAAACGAGCTGCAGATTATGCTGTAAACCAGCTTTCTAACTGGGGTTTAAAAAACTCTAAAACAGAAGTTTGGGGAGAATTTGGTAAAGGATGGGAAATAGAAAAGAGCTATGTAGCAATGACAAAACCATATTATATGTCTTTTGTTGCTATTCCAAAAGCTTGGACAGAAGGAACAAATGGGCCAATTTCAGGAAAAGTAGTTGTTTTAGATATAAAATCTGAAGAGGATTTTGCAAAATATAAAGGAACATTAAAAGGAGCAATTGTTCTCGCTAAAGCAACTGGAAGTCAAGGACCAACCTTTGATGCCGATGCAGTACGTTTTACAAATGAAGAGCTAGATAAAATGGAAAACCCTGCTCAATCAAGAGCTAGAAGCGCTACAAATGATAATGATGATATGGCAGCAAGAAGAGCTGCTTCGATGAAGAGAAGAGAATTGACTCAAAAAATTGATGATTTTCTTTTAAATGAAGGTGTTGCTTTAAATATTACAGGAAAAAACGGAAGACATGGAACTCTTTTTACAAGTGGTGGTAGAGGTTATTTAAAAGATGCTCCAAAATCTATTAGTGAGCTAGAAATGGTTCCAGAACATGCAAATCTTATGGCGCGTTTAATTGCAAACGGTGTTGAGGTAGAAATTGAAGCCGAAGTAAAAACTTCTTTCAATTCTAATAATTTAAACGGACATAACGTTGTTGCAGAAATTCCTGGAACAGATCAAAATTTAAAAGCAGAAGTTGTAATGTTAGGAGCTCACTTAGATTCTTGGCATGGGGCAACTGGAGCAACAGATAATGCAGCTGGATCAATTGTAATGATGGAAGCTATTCGTATTTTAAAAGCTGTTGGTATAACACCAAAACGAACAATTAGAATTGGTCTTTGGGGCGGAGAAGAACAAGGCTTACATGGTTCTAGAAACTATGTTAAAAACCATTTTGGAGATCCAGCAACAAAGAAATTCACCAAAGAAAACGAAAAAGTAGCTGGTTATTTTAATATTGACAACGGAACAGGAAGAATTAGAGGAATTTACACACAAGGAAATGAAAAAGTAGTTCCGATTTTTAAAAGTTGGTTTACTCCTTTTAGTGATATTATTGACAACACAACAGTTACCACTAATAATACTGGAGGAACGGATCATTTAGCTTTTGACGCAGTTGGAATTCCTGGATTTCAATTTATTCAAGATCCAATAGAATATAGATCTAGAACACATCATACAAATGCAGATACTTTTGAGCGTTTGGTTATAGACGACTTAAAACAAATGGCTGTAATTGTAGCATCTTTTGTTTACAACACAGCACAAAGAGATGCTAAATTACCCCGTAAATCAATAGATTAATAAATCTTCTTTATTTATAAACAAAAAAACGCACCAAAAAGGTGTGTTTTTTTGTTTATAAAACTCATTGTAATTAATTCTTGCATTCTTTTTACACAGTAACTTTTAAAAAGTCACAATGCAAAATAAAAAAATTAGATAGAAGAATCTTATTCGAAATACCTTCTTATCGCAACACGATGTTCAGGAATACTTTTGTCGTAATTTTCGATAACCATTTCAAAGAGTAATGGTTTATTTTTACCAATATCTTTTTTTGAATTGTATTTAGAAACATACAGGTTATAATTTTCGTTGTTCTTTTCGAAGATTAAAAAATGCTCTGAATTTAACTCGCTGAAACAAATTTGGTTTCCAGAAAAAGTGTCAGATTCATCTTTAAAAAAAGGATTGAAATCGTAATATAAAAATACATTTGTCATACTAAACTAATTCTGCTGATAAACCTAGAGACAATAATTTAGAGCATTTTGGCTTTAAATCTTTGTACTCACCTGTTTTTACAGTACATTTTCCTTTATAATGCACTAAAATTGAACATTGCTCTGCTTGTTCTAACGTATGCTCACAAACGTCTATTAAAGAATCTATTACAAAATCGAAGGTGTTTACATCATCATTAAACAGCACTATTTCATGCTGATTTACTTCTTTCTCTAGAACATCTAATTCTTCTTGTATTTTTTCTTTTGTACTCATATTAAAAATAAATATACAACTATGCTTTAAAATATTTTAATGAAACCCAATTATTTCTTTCGATTGTTTTTTGCAGCTGCAATCCATATTTAGAAACTTCTGCATCAATAATCGGAATATCTTCTCTATAAAATCCGCTTAACAATAAAACGCCGTTTTCTAACAAACAGCTTGTATAGGTTTTCATATCTGCCAACAAAATATTTCTATTAATGTTCGCAATTATCACATCGTATTTCTGTGTTGTCAGCAAACTTGCATCGCCTTCATAAAAAGAAATTTTATTACAGTTATTTCTCTCTGCATTTTCTACAGAATTTAAATAACACCAATTATCAATATCAATTCCGTCAATTGGTTTTGCTCCTTTCATTTCAGCAAAAATTGCTAAAATCCCAGTTCCACAACCCATATCAAGTGTTTTTTTATTTTCTAAATCTAACACTAACAAATGCTGAATCATCATATGTGTTGTTTCATGATGACCAGTACCAAAACTCATTTTTGGCTCAATTACAATATCATATTTTAATTTTCTGTCTTCATGAAAAGGAGCTCTAACACTCACCAAATCATCAACTTGTATCGCTTCAAAATTCTTCTCCCATTCACTATTCCAATTAGTTTGTTCTACTTCAATCATCTGAAAAGTAATAGAAAATTCATTAGATTTTAAAATAGAAATATCCTCTAAAACTGCTGCATTCCAATCTTCTTTTTGAATATATGCCGTAACACCATGTTCGTTTTCTACAAAACTTTCAAAACCTGCAAAACCCAATTCTGCAATTAAAATTTCTGTTCCCGGTTCATTTGGTTCTACTAAAAAAATATATTCTATATAAATATTATCCATTAATTAAATTGCTTTTATAATTGCTTTAAAATCTTCAACTTTCAAAGAAGCTCCACCAATTAAACCTCCATCAACATCTGGCTTAGAAAAAATTTCTTGGGCATTTGAAGGTTTTACACTTCCGCCATATAAAATTGAGGTATTATCTGCAACACTTGTAGTGTGTTTTTCTTGTACTAATTTTCTAATAAAAGCATGCATTTCTTGTGCTTGTTCTGGTGATGCTGTTTCTCCGGTGCCAATTGCCCAAACGGGTTCGTATGCCAACACAATTTGATTCCAAGCAATAGCTTCTAAATGAAATAATCCTTTTTCTAATTGATTTTGCACAACTGTAAAATGATTGTTTGCCTTTCTATCTTCTAATTGCTCACCAAAACAAAAGATTACTTCTAAGCCTTTTTCAATTGCCTTGTTTACTTTTTCTGCCAGGATTTCATCCGTTTCACCAAATAAAGATCTTCTTTCTGAGTGACCGACGATAACCGTTTTAACACCAATGCTTTTTAACATATCAGCAGAAATTTCGCCAGTAAAAGCGCCACTGTTTTCTTGATGCATATTTTGAGCAACTACTTCTACTTTCGATTTTTTAGCTCTTTTAATAGCTGTAGTTAAGTTTACGAATGTTGGTGCAACAAGTACTCTTGTGTTTTTTAAAGGAAGTCTTTTAATTGCTTTTCTAATCCCTTTTACAAGATTTTTGGTTTCGTTACAATCATTATTCATTTTCCAATTACCTGCAACAATTTTACTTCTCATTGATACTGTTTTAGTATTAAACACTGCAAAAATACGTTATTTTTTTAAGGCTTCAACTATCCTTTTATCGGTAATCTTTTTTGCTTTGAACAAACCTATTGTACCATTTTTATTTACTACCAAATATCTCGGGATCCAATTTGAATTTAAAAAATCGCCAAAAGCACTATTTAATCCATTCTTCATAAAATAATGTTCTCCTTTAATATCGTATTTCTGAATAGCTTTTTTCCAACTAAAAAGACTTCTATCTGAAGAAATAAAAACTGTTTTTACCTCTGGATTGTTTTCTTGAAACTCTTTTAAATCTGGTATTCCAACAACGCAATCTCTACACCAAGAAGCCCAAACGTTTATCACTATTTTTTTACCTTTATTTTTGTTTAAAATCTCTTTAAATTGAATGGATTTATTATTCAAATCAAAAAAAGAATCATTTAAAGCTTCTTCAGAAAAAGTTGTTGGATATTGAAAGTTGCATCCAATGAAAATTAAAAAAAGGAATGAGAAAAACGAAGTTTTTTTAATCATAATTATAGTTTGCAAATAGGTCAATATTTAAGAAGCATTCTTACAAAAAATGAAAGGAAAAATACTTTTACGTTAAAAACAAATATAAATAAACTATCAAAATTAAGTACCTTTGCACAACTTTATTACTGTTTGAATGACAACGAAACAACTTATCGAACAAATTCGTCTGAAAAAATCGTTTTTATGTATTGGTTTAGATGTAGATTTAGCTAAAATTCCTCAACATTTATTACAAGAAGAAGATCCAATTTTCGAATTTAACAAAGCAATTATTGATGCAACGCATCATTTATGCGTTGCCTACAAACCAAACACTGCTTTTTATGAAGCATATGGAATTAAAGGTTGGCAAGCTCTAAAAAAAACCATTCAATATCTCAATAAAAAACATCCAGAAATTTTTACTATTGCAGATGCAAAACGTGGTGATATAGGCAATACTTCTAGGATGTATGCAAAAGCCTTTTTTGAAGATTTAGCTTTCGATTCTATTACAGTCGCTCCGTATATGGGAAAAGATTCGGTTGAACCTTTTTTGGCTTTTAAAGACAAACACACTATATTATTAGCTTTAACCTCTAACCAAGGCGCTTTCGATTTTCAAACAAAACCTGTAAACGGAAAAGAGCTATATAAAGAAGTTATAGAAACCTCTACCTCTTGGAAAAACTCAGAAAACTTAATGTATGTAGTTGGTGCAACAAAAGCCGAATTTTTTAAAGAAATTCGAAAAATAATTCCGAATAGTTTTTTATTAGTTCCTGGTATTGGTACTCAAGGAGGAAACTTACAAGATGTTTGTAAGTATGGTATGTCAGATAACATTGGTTTATTAATCAATTCTTCTCGTGAAATTATTTACGCCTCAAATGATGAGAATTTTGCTGAAGAAGCAGCTAAAAAAGCATCAGAGTTACAACAAGAAATGGGAATAATTTTAAGAAGCTAAATTGAAAACTCTTTATTTAAATAGCTAATTCTATTTAACTTATCACGAATTTTCATCACTTTATAAGCTGCTCTATCACTTTTAATTTCATCAATATATCTATAGTCATTAGATTGTTCTACCAACCTACGACATCTTTCTTCTAGATGTTTTCTATATTGTGATAATTGACTTAAACGTGACATTTATAATGTTTTAACTTTATAAATATACACAAAAATTTGAATTACAGAAGAATTAATTTACGATGCTTTGAAACTATCCGTTTTTTTATCGTAACCATACGGACAATGCTTACAACCACTTTTACAGCAATACCCTCTTTTTAAATGATATTTTTCTGTAAACACACGATACCTTTCTTCGTTAATATAAAAGTCATCTGGCTCTAATTCATTTTCCGGTTTAAACATACTGCAAAATTAGTATAAAAAAACCCAAAGCATCCAATTGTTTTTTAAGAATTCCGTAAATTGCGAACACCAAAAATTAGACTTTTTTCGAATGAAACAAATAGCACCTTACAAACCAATACATAAAGTTAGAATTGTAACCGCAGCATCTTTATTTGATGGACATGATGCAGCGATAAATATTATGCGTCGCATTATTCAATCTACTGGTGTAGAAGTTATTCATTTAGGACATGATAGAAGTGTTGAAGAAGTTGTAAACTGCGCAATTCAAGAAGACGCAAATGCCATTGCAATGACTTCATATCAAGGTGGACATAATGAATATTTTAAATACATGTTCGATTTGTTAAAGGAAAAAGGTGCAACTCATATTAAAATATTTGGCGGCGGTGGCGGCGTAATTCTTCCTGAAGAAATCAAAGAATTGATGGATTATGGAATTACAAGAATTTATTCTCCTGATGACGGACGAGAATTGGGTTTACAAGGAATGATTAATGATTTGGTAAAACAATCTGATTTTGCCGTTGGAGATGTTTTAAATGTCAATATTGATGACTTACCAAAAAAAGGAGCTGGTAATATCGCACGAGTTATCTCTTCTGCTGAAAACTTCCCGGAAGTTGCAAAAGAAACCTTGAATGCAATTCACATAAAAAATAAAAATTCTAAAACTCCAGTTTTAGGTATTACAGGAACTGGTGGCGCAGGTAAATCTAGTTTAGTAGATGAATTAGTTCGTCGTTTTTTAATTGATTTTCCAGAAAAAACAGTTGGTTTAATTTCTGTAGATCCATCAAAAAGAAAAACTGGCGGAGCACTTTTAGGTGATAGAATTAGAATGAATGCTATCAACAATTCAAGAGTTTATATGCGCTCCCTGGCAACTCGTCAATCGAATTTAGCCTTATCTAAATATGTAAACGAAGCGATACAAGTGTTAAAAGCAGCTGAATTTGATTTAATCATTTTAGAAACTTCAGGTATTGGACAATCGGATACAGAAATCATTGAACATTCAGATACTTCTTTGTATGTAATGACCCCTGAATTTGGTGCAGCAACGCAGTTAGAAAAAATCGACATGCTTGATTTTGCCGATTTAGTTGCCATTAATAAATTTGACAAAAGAGGTGCTTTAGATGCAATGCGCGATGTGAAAAAACAATATATGCGTAACAATAACTTATGGCATGTTCATATGGATGATATGCCTATTTTTGGAACAATTGCTTCTCAATTTAACGATCCAGGAATGAATACGTTGTACAAACGTATTATGGATAAACTGGTTGAGAAAACTGGAGTTGATTTAAAATCGAGCATGGAAATCACCAAAGAAATGTCTGAAAAGATATTTGTAATTCCTCCTAGCAGAATTCGTTATTTATCAGAAATTTCAGAAAATAATAGAGCGTATGACAAAAAAGTTGATGACCAAGTTGTTGTTGCTCAAAAATTATATGGTATTTATCAAACAATTTTTTCTGTCGCTTCAACTTCGCTCAGCGACCAAGATGTTCTTTCTAAAAACGGATTAGACAATGATGAGATTCTTCGCTTTGCTCAGAATGACACAGATAAGTCGTTTCTAAAACTTTTAGTTGCTCAATTTGATAAAGTAAAACTAAACCTTGATCCATTAAATTGGGAAATTATTTTAAACTGGAAAGAAAAAGTTCAAAAATATAAAAACCCTATTTACACGTTTAAAGTACGTGGTAAAGAAATTAATATAGAAACACACAGCGAGTCGCTGTCACATACTCAAATACCTAAAATAAGTTTACCGAAGTATCAAGCTTGGGGAGATTTATTACGTTGGAATTTACAAGAAAATGTTCCTGGAGAATTTCCATTTGCTTCTGGATTGTATCCGTTTAAAAGAACAGGGGAAGATCCAACAAGAATGTTTGCTGGTGAAGGCGGACCAGAAAGAACTAACAGACGTTTTCATTATGTAAGTTTAGGAATGGATGCAAAGCGGTTATCAACCGCTTTTGATTCGGTTACTTTATACGGAAATGACCCCGGAATTAGACCAGATATTTATGGTAAAATTGGAAACGCTGGAGTTTCAATTTGTTGTTTAGATGATGCTAAAAAATTGTATTCTGGTTTTGATTTAAGTCATCATATGACCTCGGTTTCTATGACAATTAACGGTCCAGCACCAATGTTGTTAGGGTTCTTTATGAATGCTGCAGTTGATCAGAATTGTGAAAAATATATTAAAGAGCACAAATTAGAAAAGCAAGTTGAAGCAAAATTTAAAGAAGTGTACGATTCTAAAGGATTAGAAAGACCTTTGTACCAAGGAAAATTACCTGAAGGAAATAATGGTTTAGGATTGATGTTACTTGGTTTGACAGGTGATTTAGTGTTGCCTCCGGATGTGTATCAGCAAATAAAAAGGGAAACTTTAAGCCAAGTTAGAGGAACCGTACAAGCAGATATTTTAAAAGAAGATCAAGCACAAAACACCTGTATTTTCTCTACAGAATTCGCCTTGCGTTTAATGGGAGATGTTCAAGAATATTTCATCGAAAAACAAGTTCGTAATTTCTATTCGGTTTCAATTTCTGGATATCATATTGCAGAAGCTGGCGCAAATCCAATTACACAATTGGCATTGACATTATCAAACGGA
>JBDNGO010000026.1:0-56929 GCA_041689245.1 Flavobacteriaceae bacterium
ACCAGAACATTTTGAAAATATGATGTTTTGTTCTGATGATAAACATCCAGATGATTTGTTATTGGGTCATATTAATCAATTGTGTGAAAGAGCAATAGCAAAAGGAATGAATGTTTTTGATGTATTGCAAGTTGCTTGTGTGAATCCAGTAAATCATTACAATTTAGATGTTGGATTGTTAAATGTTGGAGACGATGCTGATTTTATTGTTGTTGAAGATTTAAAGAAATTTAATGTTTTAGAAACCTATATTAATGGAGAATTGGTTGCTGAAAATGGACAATCATTTGTAAAGTCAGTTGATTTTGAAGTACTGAATAATTTTAATACTGATAAAAAGAAAGTTTCTGATTTTGAATTTAAATCAACTGCAAAAAAAATTAGAGTTATTGAAGCGTTGGATGGCGAATTAGTTACCAATGAAATTGAAGTTGATTCATTAATTGAAAATGGAAATTTAGTTTCTGATGTTGAAAATGATGTATTAAAAATGACGGTTGTAAATCGGTATAAAAACGCAAAACCATCAATTGCATTTATTAAAAATTTCGGAATCAAAAAAGGCGCAATAGCAAGTTCTGTAGGTCATGATTCTCATAATATTATTGCAGTCGGAGTTTCAGATGAATTGATTTGTAAAGCTGTTAATTTATTGATTAAAAATAAAGGTGGCGTTTGTGCGGTTACTGAAACAACATCCAAAATTGTTTCGCTTCCGGTTGCAGGAATTATGTCTAATAAAAGTGCCGTTGAAGTAGGTAAAGCGTATGCAGAATTAGATGTAATGGCAAAACAAATGGGAAGCAAATTACGTGCGCCTTATATGAGTTTATCTTTTATGGCTCTACTGGTAATTCCGTCTTTAAAATTATCTAACAAAGGTTTGTTTAACGGAGATTCTTTTCAGTTTACTTCATTAGAAGTTATGTAGAATTTTTTTGTCATTCCCACGAAAGTGGGAATCTATAATTAGCAAGTAAAATGAATAATATATAATAATAAAATTTTTCACTAAATTCAGAATTACAGTGTTATTTTTCTAAATATAAGTTGCATTTACTTTCTTCTCCTGAATAAGAAATGACTTTTTTAAATTCAAAACCAAGTTTAAGTAATAAGTTGCTAGAGCGTGTATTATTCAAATCTGTTATTGCAGCCAATTGATTAATTTTTAATTGCTCTTTTGCATATTTTTTTATTGCGAAACCTGCTTCTAAAGCATACCCTTTTCCTCTAAATTGAGCTAAAAAAGCATACCCAATATCAATATAATGCATCCAATCACGCTTAATAAGGCCACACATTCCGATTGGAGTATTTTCTTCTTTCAATCTAACAATGTAAAAACCAAATCCGTTTTCTTTATAGCTTGAAATAATTTTATCCGCCAGATATTTTTCTGCATCAGAAATCGTTTTTACATTTCTGTCTCCAATATATTTTATCCAATCTGGATCATTTACCAAATTGTAAAAAAAAGGTGCATCTTCTACAGAGAACTCAGTTAATGTTAATCGTTCAGAATTTAAAATCATCCTTTAAAAGTAATCAGATAATTTTAAAAATGTACTTTTGTGCAACAAAAAATTTATCATGAGTTTATTACAAGAAGTAGAGGAAAGAAGTGGAAATCAATGCGAATTATGTGTATCTAAAGATAATTTATCAATTTATGAAATAAAACCAACTTCTACTGGTGGGGTTGATGGGAGTGTGTTGGCTTGTGAAACGTGTGTTGATCAAATTGAAAATCCAGAAAATACAGATGCAAATCACTGGCGTTGTTTAAACGATTCTATGTGGAGTGAATTTAGAGCTGTAAAAGTTTTGGCATGGAGAATGTTATCTAGATTAAAAAAAGAAGGTTGGCCGCAAGATTTATTAGATATGATGTATCTAGAGGATGACGATCTACGTTTTGCTAAAGAATCTGGAGATCATTTAAGTGAAAGTGAAAAAGTAATTCATAGAGATGCAAACGGAGTTATTTTGCAAGCTGGAGATACAGTAGTTTTAATTAAAGATTTAAAAGTTAAAGGTTCTAGTTTGGTTGCAAAACAAGGAACGGCAGTTCGTAGAATTTCGTTGGATAGAGATAATGAAAAATACATTGAAGGAAAAGTTGGACCCACGCAAATTGTAATTATTACAGATTACGTTAAGAAAATGTCTGAGAAAGAATAATTTAAACTGAACTTGTTTCAGTTTCTTACTATTTTGTCATTGCGAATGAACAATGAATGAAGCAATCTCTTAATTTATAGTGAGATTACTTCGTTACACCTACATGCCGCAGGCAAGGCTCGTAATGACGATTTGATTTTTGATTCGTGAATTCTAGCAATTTTACAGAATGTTACATAAAAAAGCCACTCATTTACACTGAACTTGTTTCAGTAACAAAGCGGCTTTTTTGTTTGCTAATTAAAATTAGCTAAATCAAATTCTTTTGGGGGCACTTCATTACGTAAATGTGTAATAAAATAATCCCATCTTTTTCTTGTCATATAATTTGTCATGTCTCCATAACCATGTCTTTGATTTGGAAATAAAATCATGTCAAAATCCTTATTTGCTTTTATTAAAGCTTCAACAACTAACATGGTGTTAGATGGCGGAACATTATTGTCAATAGAACCATGTGTAATTAATAAATGCCCTTTTAGATTTCCTGCAATTAATTGATTTGCTTGGTTGTCATAATTGGTAGTTCCATCTCCTTTTCCTTCCATATTTCCTTCGATTAATAAACCTTGCCATTTTTCTCCCCAATCAGCTTCATAGTTTCTGTTATCGTGATTTCCTGCACCAGAAACAGCCACATCATAAAAATCTGGATATGCAAAAACGGCTCTTGTAGAAGCAAATCCTCCACCAGAATGACCCCAAATTCCAACTCGTTCAATATCCATTCCTTTGTATTTCTGTGCTAATTGTTTGATTGCTGTAATATTATCTGGAATTCCGTTATCTCCCATATTTCCATAATAGAAATCATGAAAAGATTTTGATCTACTTGGTGTTCCCATTGCATCAACAGCAACAACAACAAAACCTAATTCAGCAACTGCTTGAAAATCTCTCCAAACAGGTTTAAATCCGTAATTACCAACACTACCAGATTGTGGTCCAGGATAAATGTAATTTAAAACAGGATATTTTTCATTCTCATTATAATTGCTAGGTAGAAATAATACACCATATAAATCAGTTTCATTATTTCTAGCTTTTATATTAAATTCTATTGGAGCTTTCCATCCGTTAGCTTTTAATTCAGAAATATCTGCAGTTTCTAACTCTACAATTTTTTCTCCATTTCTATTTCTTAATACAGAAACTGGTGGAGTATCACTTGTAGAATAGCTATCTACAAAATATGCCATATTTGGAGAAAAACTTACAGAGTGTGTTCCTTTATCTGGAGTTAAATTGGTTAAGTTTTTACCATCAAAACCTACTTTGTATAAGTAATCGTGATATGGATTTCCTTCTTCTTTTCCTCCAGCGATAAAGAAAATTTCTCTTGATTCTTCATCAAGATGTTTTATTTGTTTTACCAACCAATTACCAGTCGTAATTTGGGTTTTTAACTTACTTGTGTTTAAGTTATATAAATACAGATGTCCCCAATCTGATTTTTCTGAATACCAAATAAACTCATTTGAGTCAAATAAAACTCTCCAGTTTTCAGCTCTAACACCAGATTCGTAGTAGGTATCAACAACTTCTTTATGAATAGAACTGACGTTGCCTGTTCTTGTATCAGCAATTTGTAAATGCGCTTCTTTATGATCTCTAGATCCAGAAACAAACGCGAATTTAGATCCATCTTCACTCCATTGAGCATCTAATAAAACACCATCACGACCCGCAATATGATCTGTAGTTGAGCCTCTTTGAAAATCTTTACCCATTTTTAAACGCACCATTTTTGGTCTTGCTCCTAAATGAATAATTACACGTTCTATAGTAAAAATAGTTTTATCTCCAGGTAACGGATGTTTCCAAGCTTCTAATTTTGGATGACCAACATTGGTTGTTGTTAAATACATTTCTCCAACTCCACGAGCATCTTGCTGAAAAGTTGCGATTTTATCAGAATTTGGTGACCATTTTAAAACAGCATTATCACTTTTTGTCCAACCAGCATTATTGGTTGCATATCCATAATCTTGTTTTCCGTCAAAAGTGAGTTGTGTTTTTCTATTGGTTGATAAATCCCGTACCCATAAATTATAATTATCGATATATGCAGCTAATTTTCCATTCGGAGAAACGTGTTCGTTTTTGGTTGCTTTTGTATAGCTCGATTTTATTTCAGGAGCTTTATAATCACTAATACTAGATTTCTCTTTTGTTTTTGTATTCACAGAAACAAATTCAGTTCCCTCTTTTGTGCTTTTAGAATATACCAACAAGTCATCGCTAGTCCAATTTTGAGAGATAATTTGATTGTAAACCATTCCGTTCCAACTACGTTGCATAAACTTGGCAGCATTTTTATAATCATCTGAAGTGCGTTGTTTCTTCTCGGGATTAGAACAAGCCATTAAAAGGAGTATCGTTAAAGAAACTATACTTACTTTTTGAAGTAATTTTTTCATGAGTTAATTATTTAATTAGGTTGTATAAAAGTATTTTAATTATGTTCTGTAATGAGTTAATAAACAGTTAATTATTTAGTTTTTAACTCGGTAAAATATTTATAAAAATATGGAATTGTTTCAATTCCTTTTAGGTAATTGAAAATTCCGAAATGCTCGTTTGGAGAATGAATAGCATCAGAATCTAACCCAAATCCCATTAAAATTATTTTGCTTTTTAATTCCTTTTCAAACAAAGCTACAATCGGAATACTTCCTCCACTTCTTTGCGGAATTGGAGTTTTACCAAAAGTAGCTTCGTACGCTTTACTTGCAGCTTGATATCCAATATTGTCTATTGGCGTAACATAGCCTTGTCCGCCATGATGAGGTTTTACTTTAACTTTAACTCCAGCAGGAGCAATGCTTTCAAAATGTTTTTTAAACAATTCAGTAATTTTTTTCCAATCTTGATTTGGCACTAAACGCATTGAAATTTTTGCATACGCTTTTGATGCAATCACCGTTTTTGCGCCTTCTCCTATATATCCGCCCCAAATTCCGTTTACATCCAACGTTGGTCTAATAGAATTACGTTCGTTGGTAGAATATCCTTTTTCGCCATAAACAGCATCGATATCTAATACTTTTTTATATTCATCTAAAGAAAAAGGAGCTTTTGCCATTTCAGCTCTTTCTTCTAATGATAATTCTTCGACGTTATTATAAAAACCTGGAATTGTAATGTGATTATTTTCATCGTGCAAAGAAGCAATCATTTTTGTTAATACATTAATCGGATTTGCAACTGCGCCACCATACAAACCAGAATGTAAATCTCTATTTGGACCAGTAACTTCAACTTGCACATAACTTAAACCACGCAATCCTGTTGTAATAGACGGAATATCGTTTGCAATCATTCCGGTATCAGAAATTAAAATTACATCGTTGGCTAATTTCGCTTGATTTTGTGCTACATACCAAGCCAAACTTTCTGAACCCACTTCTTCTTCACCTTCAATCATAAACTTTACATTACAAGGTAAATTTCCTGTTGATGTCATGTACTCTAGTGCTTTTATATGCATAAACATTTGTCCTTTATCATCACAAGCACCACGAGCAAAAATGGCTCCTTCAGGATGAATATCTGTAGTTTTGATTACGGGATCAAAAGGTGGAGAATCCCACAATTCTATTGGATCTGCTGGTTGCACATCATAATGTCCGTATACCAAAATGGTTGGTAAATTAGCATCTATAATCTTTTCTCCATACACAATTGGATATCCTGGAGTTTCACAGATTTCTACGTTGTCGCAGCCTGCTTTTTCCAAATATGATTTTACGGTTTCAGAAGCATTTAAGACATCTTGATTAAATGCAGGATCTGCACTTACAGAAGGTATTTTAAGGATTTCTATTAATTCGTTAATAAAACGTTCTTTGTTAGAATCGATATAATTTTTAATGTTTTGCATGATATAATTTTGATGAAAATCAAAAATACTAAAATTCCTAAAGAACTTCTTTGCAATTTATCAGTAATGTTTATATTTGCACTCCTTTTACTGAAAGAAGTTCAGTATAAATGCAGGCGTGGTGGAATTGGTAGACACGCTAGACTTAGGATCTAGTGCCGCAAGGTGTGAGAGTTCGAGTCTCTCCGCCTGTACATAAACAAAACCTTATTACAATTTGTAGTAAGGTTTTTTATTTAATATGATTCTAGGTATTCTTGCTGCTGCAGTTGTATTATCTATAGCAGGGTTATTTAAAAAATAAATCAATTATTAAAAAATTAACTAAAAGAGCTATTTTTTAATGGCTCTTTTAGTTAATTTTACATAAAAATAAATTACAAATGGAATTAGGAAGTAGAAATTACACAAACGAACAAACACAAACTATTCAAGCTGCTTTTATGTCTAAAGTATATACTTGGATGTCTGGCGGATTAGCAATTACAGGTTTGATAGCAATGTGGGTTGCATCTACACCTCTTCTAATTGAAGCAATTATTGGAAATACATTCTTGTTTTTTGGGCTAATAATTGGTGAAATATTTTTGGTAGGATATTTAATTACAGTCATTAAAAAAATATCGGCACAAACTGCCGGGATTATTTTTACAGCCTATGCCGCACTTAACGGATTAACGTTATCCGTAGTTTTTTTAGCCTATACAAGTGCATCAATTGCGAGTACATTTTTTGTAACGGCTGGTACTTTTGCTGTTATGAGTTTTTATGGATATTATACTAAAAAAGATTTAACATCTTGGGGTAACTTGTTATTTATGGGGTTGATTGGTATCATCATTGCGTCTGTAGTTAACTTTTTTATGCAAAGTGAAATGATGTATTGGTTGATTACGTATGCAGGTGTTTTTATTTTTGTTGGCTTAACGGCTTATGATACTCAGAAAATTAAAAAGATGAGTGTTGCTTCTGAAGTTGGTTCTGAAGAAGAATCTAAAAGCGCAATTGTAGGGGCATTAATGTTGTATTTAGACTTCATCAACTTATTTTTATTACTACTGAGATTATTAGGAGATAGAAAATAGTATCACTACTTTTTAGAGTATCTTTGTGCATTATTTAATACATATATGCAGTTTAGAGATTTAGGACTAAATAAACCAATTGTTAAAGCAATTACTGAAAAAGGATACCAACATCCAACGTTGGTTCAAGAGAAAACCATTCCTTTAATTATTGAGAATAAAGATGTTATTGTATCTGCTCAAACCGGAACAGGTAAAACAGCTGCATTTGCATTGCCAATTTTGCAACAACTTTTTGACAAACAAGATGCTTCTAAGAAAGGAAAGAAAATTAGAGCATTAATTGTAAGTCCAACTAGAGAATTAGCTCTACAGATAGAAGAAAATTTTAATGCGTATTGTAAGTACACAAACTTAAAAATTGGTATTGTTTTCGGCGGAATTTCAATTGAACCTCAAAAAGACATGTTGAGAAAAGGAATTGATGTTTTAATTGCTACACCAGGAAGATTATTAGATTTGCACAAACAAGATTTTGTAAACTTAGATTTTATTGAAACCTTAGTCTTAGATGAAGCTGATTTGATGTTAGATATGGGTTTTATTGATGATGTTAAGAAGATTGAACGCTTATGTCATCAACAGAAACAAACATTATTATTCTCTGCAACCATGCCATTTAAAGTGGTGGAATTAGCAAAAACAATCTTAAAAAATCCTGTAAAAATCGAAGTTACACCAACATCTTCTACAGTAAAAGGAGTGCATCAATTATTGTTTTATGTTCCAAAACAAAAAAAAATAGAACTGTGTTTACATTTGCTTAAAAACTCAATAAAAGGAAGTGTAATCATTTTCAGAAGAACCAAATATGGTGTTGATAAATTAGAAAAAACACTGCTTAGTAATGACTATAAAGTAGATAGTATTCATGGTGATAAAACTCAAGTTTTACGTCAAGAAGCATTACAAAAATTTAAAAAAGGAGACATTAATATTCTAATAGCTACCGATGTTGCAGCACGTGGAATTGATGTTAAAGACATAGACACTGTTATTAATTTTGATATCCCAAATATATCAGAAACCTATGTACATAGAATTGGTAGAACTGGTAGAGCAGGTCAAAGTGGTTCTGCATTTTCATTCTGTTCTGCAGATGAAAAAGACTACATAATTTCCATTCAGAAATTAATCAACAAACAATTAGATGTTATTGATGATCATCCATATCCGCTAGATCCAACTTCGAAACCAGAAGTTCATAAATCACCAAATTCTAGCAAATACAGAAAAGGAAGAAAATCTGAAGCTTCTAAAAAGAAAAAGAAACGTTGGTATTAAACGAACTAAAAAAAGCTTCTCAATTGAGAAGCTTTTTTTTAGTTTAAAAGCATGTAATTTAATGACTCATTTTTGTTACAATGCCACCTTTTTCGCTATCAACAGTAATGGTAAATCTTGAATTTCCTTTTACAATCCAACGAATTTTAACAACATCATTTCCAGGAATGCTTCTAACTCTCATTTTAGCTGGATTTACTTTTTGTTCTTCTGTTACGTTAAAATCTGCATCAGTAACTAACATTCCCGCAACAACATTTATTCCAGAAATACTAATATAATCTGGTCTTGTAATATTATATTTTAAATCTTGACTTGCATGCGTTGGCATTAATCTGTCGTTTTTAATCGTAACGGTTACTTCTTTTAATCCACCACTCATTTTCTTTTCAGAAATAGCTGCAATAGATAAATTTGGCATGTGATATGCATGATAAAAAGTAAAAGCCATATTTCTGTGTGCCTCTTCTTCTAACATAAAACCTGGAGTTGCTCTGCCAAAATTCTTTTTAAATCCACCAACTTCAATTTTTCCATATGTTGGATGATCATATTCTTTCCATGGAGTAAAAGCATCTCCCATTAATAATTCTTTATCAAAATCATAGGTTTGGTCTCTGCCTCCATTATTTTTTTTGTAATACGCAAATGACGAAAATATTTCGTTGGTAAATGTGTAAATTCCTCTACTACCGTAAAACCAATCAAGCTCACCACCAAAAACAGAATACAAGTCTTTATAGACGGTTAAGTAACGATAACCAGGTAACATTTTTTCACCTTTTTTACCAATTGCATCATAAATTCTGATGTCTTGTCTGTTATAGGTTGCTAAATCTTCTTCTGCTCCAGGTCCACGTAAAATCATTCCGCCAGAATTATGAAAACTTTGTGCACCAGCAATATTTGGATGTGCTAAAACAAAATCTGCTACAGCTCTAGTTTCTGGTAAAGAAAACGGATGTCTGTATGCACCACCTTGAATATAATCTGGCTGCCATTTCCATCCCCAATCTCTATTTGGATCGTAATATCCATGAGTATCTTCATTAATTCTTCCGTCTCCATCATTGTCAATTCCTTCATTTCCAAGATATTCATAACGTTGAGTAGTTAGAACATCATCAGGACCAATTTGAATCATTTTTCTTGGATCTTGCGGATCAACAATAAAATCTCCATAATCACTTTTTCTTCTCATTTGATTAATTGATCCATCACCATTTAGATCATCATAACCATCTTCGTCAAATTTACCATCTCTATCATCATCTAAAGCAATCATACCAGATCTTGGACTGCTTCCAGTATTTGGCTCTTTCATGAAATCGTTTCTTGCATCTGGATTTATTGTTGGAACTATATAAAAAATACGATCTTTTAACATGTTGGTAATGTATTCGTTGTCGTTAAAGTTTTCTGTTAAATACCAAGCTGTATAAATACTGATTTCTCCACCTTGAATTTCATTAGAATGAATATTTCCATCTACATAGAATCCTGGTTTTCTATCTGCATTTCCTTCTTTATAGTTTGTGATTGCAAGCATCCAAATATCTAAACCTTTTGCAGATTTACCAATGGATTGCCTTTTTACTAAATTAGGATGAGCATCTGCAATTTTTTTACCCAAAGCTGCTAATCCTTCTGAAGTATAATATCTATTAAATGAAATTTGAACTTTTGGATTGTGGGGAGATCCTGCTGCTCTAAAAATTTCAGAACTATTTTGTGCGCCAATTGCTAATGGAAATAAAAATACTAGCAACAATGATTTTAATATATTTCTATTGATTTTCATCTTTTCTAATTTTTTATTTTATTTTAATTGTTGCTGAATCTGAACCAGTATGAGAGGTTCCGGCTTCGATACTAACGTTTCCTTTACCTTTTATCAACCAAGAAAATTTTTGAGTACTATCACCGTCTATACTATCTACCAACGTAATTTCTCTTCCACTTATAATTTCTTGATTTTTATCAAGCTTAACGGCTACTTTAATTTTACGAAGCCATCTAGATTTTTTACCCATTTCTGTATGTGTTGGTAATAAACCACTATTATGAACATCAACAAAAATTCTTGTTATTCCATTTTCTATTTCTTCAGAAGTTACATTTTGAAGTGTAATATTGGCTTGTATTTTTGCTAACTCTAGTATAAAATCTGTATGCTTTTTACTGATGCTATCAACCATATTATATGGAGGGTTTATCATTTTGTAAGGAGTAATTCCACCAACTTCTACTTTTTGATTTGGGAAATCTGGGTGACTTACTTGTTTCCAATCAACAAAAGCATTGCTAATATTTTCTTGTTTTGCCCAACGCAAATAATTCACATCCTCGTTTTTTGAAGATTTTTTAGCTGAATCTTTTACTTTTGGAACCCACCAACCTGGAGTTGATAAAGCTAATTTACCAAAATGAAAATACGACCATTGAAAGAAATCTCCACCATTTCCGGTTGAAACTGGCGCATCTTCTGTTCCGGTGATTGTATTGTATTTTTCAGATAAAAATTTATTTAAATCGGCATCGTCTTTCAGAATGCTAGTTACAACTCTTTTTTTTGCAGCAGAAGCATTGTACTTTAATGGATTAGAAAGATTGTTTTCTGGCCCGAAAGTGATAATTGCATACACATTCCATTGTTCATATAAAAAGTCTAGTAAAACTCTGTTTTCTTTTTCTGATATTGGATGTTCTCCAGCGCCAGGTTTAAAATACGGATAATCATAACTAAAGTTTTTATTGAACAAGATTCCCCCTTTACCATCTTCGTTGAATTCACCATCTTTATCATTGTCAATTCCTTCAGAAATTAATTTGTATTTTCCAGATTGACCTTTGTTTTTGTCAGCTTTCACTAACATTCTATCATCTTCTTCGCTTAAAATATAATCTCCAGTAACATCTTCAATACGCATCATGGTAATTAAACCATCTTTATTTAAATCATCAAAAGGATCTTCATTTGTTTCTCCGTCTCTATCATCATCAGTGCTTTTCGCATTACCAACATTATACTGTTTCAAAGGAGAAAAATAATTTTCAGTAGCATTCGGACTCATGTTTGGGAAAATATAAAAAGTAGTTTTCTCCAAAACATCAGCATGATTTTTTAAAATATTTTCAGCAACTTTTAGTGCCATTTCTGGCCCTAAAATATATCTGCCATCAACGCCACTTACAATTGCAATTGCAGGCTTGTTTTCAGCATTTCCTTTTGATAAGGTTAATGTCCAAATTTTGTGACCGCCAATTGTTGTAGTAAGCTCTTCTAACTTGCTATTAGATGAATTTGTACGTTGTAGGTTTTTAAGGTCTTGTGTAAATTTGCTATAATTTCTATAATCAGATTGTGCTGTTAGTTGTATAGATGTAAAGCAAATAATCATCCCAAGAAGAAAGGGAAGCGTTTGTTTTTTGTGAAACATAATAACGTTAGGTTAAGTTAATTATAATGAATTGACTTTAAAGATATAGAATTCTTTATACAAACCCATTTGTTGATCTATGAAGATGAAAATATTAAGGTTTTTTTAACGTTTACTTTTTCAGAATAAGTTCTTCAAAATCTTCAGTTTTGTCTAAAGGAGAAAATAAATTTTTGAATTTTTCTGAAGGAATAGCCAATTTTCTTTTTTCTAAATCTATCCAAGCACCATACACATTTACTTGTGCAGCTAATTTTCCTGCTTCATTAAATAATTGATGTTGTAATTTCCAACGTTCTAATTTATTTGACACCCCTTTTAAGGTTAGATTTACGGTAATGTCTTCTCCTAAATGGATTTCTTTGTAAAAATTAGTTTCTTCTTTAAATAAAATTGGACCTAAATTTTCTTTGGCAAAAACACCAATAGACATTCCTTGTTCTTTAAAATATCGAACCCTTACTTCTGCTGCATAATCATTATATGCTGTGTGTCGCATATGTCTATTTGCATCAAAATCTGCCCATTTGGTTTTAAAAGTAACTTTGAATTCCATAAAAATTTAAAGCTTAGTTTTTAACGATTTGATTTGTGCTTCTCATTCTTAATTCACTCAAGACGTTTAAGGCTTCATTTATGTAAATGTCTTTTGCTAAATTTTGATGCCAAGCTATTCTTTTATCACCATCAATACTATTTTCTTTTATTAAAGGAAGCTCGCTCAGAGGAGATTCGAATTTTAATTTTGAATCAAACTTAAAAACAGATTTAAATTGTTCTCCTTGCTTTTGATGCTTTTTAGCATCTTTGGTGAATTCTTTAAAATTTAAAGAATAGGTCGTGCCATCTTGTCCTTTTTTTAGCCATTTTGCGTAATCATTAATTAAAGAAAAATTAGGATTTTGCATGATTCTATCTTTACTGTTGTTTACAACATCATTAAAATTATCGTAAGAATTTACTGGAGAATAATTTGCTTTCGGAACTTTATCCCAATCTAAGGCGCCCTCTAAATCTCTTTCTCCAAATTTCATATAACTATATCTATCTGGCATTGCAATGTCAGAATACACACCTTCTTTTTGAGTAGAACCTCCATTAACTCTATAGAATTTTTGAATGGTCATTTTTAAGAAACCTAAATCTTCTTTGTAATCTGGATAAAATTGGTTGATTGGTAAAATATTCTGAACAGTTCCTTTTCCGTAAGTTTGATTTCCACCAATAATAACAGCTCTGTTGTAATCTTGCATTGCAGCAGCAAAAATTTCTGAAGCTGATGCAGATAACTCGTTAACTAAAACCACTAAAGGTCCGTTCCATTGAATTTTAGGATCTTGATCATTCTGAACTTTCGCTTTTTCTCCTCTGTATTTTACTTGTACAACAGGACCTTCGCTGATAAATAATCCAGCAATTTCTATAGCAGTTTTTAAAGAGCCTCCACCATTATTTCTTAAATCGATGAGTAATCCTTCAACGTTTTCTTTTTTGAGGTTTGCAATTTCTTTTTCCATGTCTTTTGCAGAATCTCTAAAGTTTTTATCACTAAAATCTATGTAAAATTTTGGCAAGTTAATTACACCATATTTTTTTCCGTTTTTTTGTACAATACTAGATTTTACAAAAGTTTCATCTAGATTAACAATATCTCTAATAATAGAAATAATACGAACAGAATTGTCCAATTTTTTCTTAACAGTTAACCGAACTTCGGTCCCTTTTTTTCCTTTGATAAATTTAATGGCATCGTCTAAACGCATACCAACAATATCTAAAGGTTCTTCATCTGCTTGAGCAACTTTTAAAATAATATCTCCTTCTTCAAGGTCTCCTTGTTTCCAAGCTGGCCCACCAGAAACAACTTCAAAAATGTGTGTGTAAATTCCTTTTTTTTGTAATCTAGCTCCAATTCCTTCAATTTTACCAGACATATCTACATCAAATTTTTCTTTAACACTTGGTGCCATATATGTAGAATGTGGATCAAAACCGCTTATAACGCTATTTAAAAAAGTAGAAAACCAATCAGAATTTTCTAATTCTTCAATTCGTATATAAAGCTCATCCATATTTTTCAAAACTTCTTTTCTAGCTGCAGCTTCTAATGTTTTAAAAGATGATTTTTTAAAGTCTTTTTTGTTTTTCACTTTTTCAGTTTCTAGATCTTGTTTTTCTTCAATTCTGCTAAGTGTGTTTAGTTTTAATTGTTTTCTCCAATTATTTATCAATTCGTTTTCGTTTTTTGGAAACGAAATTTTATCATAATCAATATCAATAGTTTCTCTTTTATTGAAATTAAAAGGCTGTGCTAAGATTTCTCCGTAATATTTTTTTGCAGTTTTAATTTTTTCTGTAAATCGACCATAAACTAAATTATAAAAGGCTAAATCTGCTTTTTTAAGTTGGTTATCTATTAAGTATTTATATCTAGAAAAATCTTCTATATCTTTTTGTGTAAAGTATCTTCTAGAAGGATCTAATCCTTCGATAAAACTTTTAAAAACATGTTCAGAAAAATCATCATCTAATTCTTTCTGTAAATAATGACCATTACTTAGCATGTAATTAATTACAGAAATTAATACTTTGTCTTTTTCAGGGTCATTTTTTACAGGAGTTGTTGTAAAACTAGATATTAGTATAAAAAATGCTACAAACGGAATGATAAAATTATATATTCTCTTCATGTTCTTCTTAATTATATTATAAATGCTTTTGCAATTAGAGTATTGCAAACTACTAAAATTATACCAAAAAAATTAGCAGAAACTTAATTCATTTGAAGTGTAATTTTATGACTACAATATTACTTGAAAAAGCGATGTAATTTTGTTTACAAAATGTTAAAAACGTATCGTATAAAGGCAATAAAATTATGGTACATTTGTTAATGATAAAATAGATTTATGAAAAAAAGACCTTTAATTTTAGTTACAAATGATGATGGAATAACGGCTCCAGGAATACGAACTTTAATAGAAGTTATGAATGAAATTGGTGATGTTTTTGTAGTTGCTCCTGATAGTCCACAAAGCGGAATGGGACACGCAATTACAGTAGATAGTGTTTTGCATTGTAACTCAATTACAGTTGATGATGGGCCACAAATTGAATATAGTTGCTCAGGAACTCCAGCAGATTGTGTTAAAATGGCGGTGAATAGTATTTTAAATAGAAAGCCAGATTTATGTGTTTCAGGAATTAATCATGGATCAAATTCTTCTATAAATGTAATTTATTCTGGAACGATGAGCGCAGCAGTAGAAGCCGGAATTGAAGGTGTTCCTGCAATTGGTTTTTCGTTGTTAGATTTTAATTGGCATGCAGATTTTAATGCATCAAAAAAATATGTAAAACAAATTGCTTTAAGTGTTTTGAATAATAAACTTTCTGAAGGAACAGTTTTAAACGTAAACATTCCAAATTTACCTGAAAAAGACATTAAAGGAATTAAAATTTGTAGACAAGCAAATGGTAATTGGCAAGAAAATTTTGACAAAAGAACAAGTCCAAATGGTAAAGAATATTATTGGTTATCGGGTGAGTTTGTTTGTAAAGACAAAGGAGAAGATACAGATATTTGGGCGTTGAATAATGGTTATGTTTCTGTTGTGCCTGTTCAGTTTGATATGACAGCACATCATATGATACAAAAATTAAATTCATGGGGTTTATAAAAAAAGAGATTCTAATTGGAGCTTTAGTATCAATATTTGCAACACTTTCAGGTTTTTTTATTTATATAGAATTTTTCTCAAAATTTGATTTTCAAGAAACATTAAGTGTAATAAAAGAGCAAGATTTAAGAGCCAAAATACTAGCGCTAGCCGCAATTCCGAATTTGTTTGTGTTCTTCATTTACATCAAAAAGAAACAAGATTATAGAGCAAGAGGCGTTTTATTTACAACAATTCTTATTGCATTTACTATCTTTGCTATAAAGCTATTTTAGACAGAATTCTTAATAAGAAGGAATGAAATACTACATTATTGCCGGAGAAGCATCAGGAGATTTACATGGTTCTAACTTAATAAAAGCGTTGTTTAAAAAAGACGATAATGCAGATATTAGATGTTGGGGAGGAGATTTAATGGAAAATGCTGGCGCAACTTTGGTAAAACATTATAAAGAATTGGCTTTTATGGGTTTTGTAGAAGTACTTGCAAACATTCCAACCATATTTAAAAATATTGCTTTTTGTAAAAAAGATATCGAAGCATTTCAGCCAGATGTGATTGTATTTATAGATTATTCTGGATTTAATTTACGAATTGCAAAATGGGCAAAACAAAATGGATTTAGAACTAATTATTACATTTCTCCGCAAGTTTGGGCATCAAGATCTAGTAGAGTTGAAAAGGTCAAGAGAGATATTGATATGATGAATGTAATTTTGCCTTTCGAAAAAGATTTTTATACAAAACGTAATTATAAAGTCAATTTTGTTGGGCATCCATTAATTGATGCCATTGCAGACAGACAACAAGTTGGTGAAGCTGCTTTTAGAAAAGAAAATAAGTTAGGAGACAAAAAAATTATTGCATTATTGCCTGGAAGTAGAAAGCAAGAAATTATTAAAATGTTATCTGTAATGCTTTCTGTGGTTGATGATTTTAAAGAGTATCAATTTGTAATTGCGGGTGCTCCGAGTCAAGATTTTTCTTTTTATCAGCAATTTATAAAAATAGATAATGTGCAGTTTATCAATAATAGAACATACGATTTATTAAGTGTTTCGTTTGCTGCTTTGGTAACTTCTGGTACCGCAACTTTAGAAACAGCTTTATTTAAAGTACCACAAGTTGTTTGTTATAAAGGAAACGCAATTACGTATCAAATTGCAAAACGAATTATTACCTTAAAATTTATTTCGTTGGTCAATTTAATTATGAATAAAGAAGTAGTTACAGAGCTAATTCAGAGCAATTTTAATAAAAAGAGCTTAACCAAAGAATTGACCAAAATCTTAGACGATTCTCATCGAGAAAAATTGTTTTTAGAATACTACGAATTAGAAAAAATTCTTGGCGGAAAAGGTGCTTCTGAAGAATCTGCAAGATTAATTATTGAAGGGATAAAATAATATCTTATTTTTTTAGTAACTTTATCATGCTATGAAGAAGTTGCTAAATTTTTTACCAACTCAGTTTACTATTTGCCTAATTATCGGAATTGTATTGCAATTTCACTACAAATTATGGCAGTATCCGTTTGGGAAAGCTATTCTTGTTTTTGCAATTTTTTTATTGCTAGTTTTTGCTTTAAAGTATTTTAAAAAACAATTATTTTTTGCCATTACAAGTTGGTTTCTCTTTATTTTTATTGGAATGATAGCTGTGTTTTCGCAAAATATTTCTCATAAAGAGAATTACTACACTAATTATTATTCATCAGATTCTTTAATCACTTTTAAGGTAGAAAAAGTGCTAAAGAGTAATTTGTATTATAACAAATATGTAGGCTCAATTAGTAAAGTTGGCAAACAAAAAACAAATGGAATTGTTTTACTAAATGTTCAAAAAGATAGTTTACAAACACAAGCCAACATTGGAACCATTTTTCTTTTCAAATCAGAATTAAGTGAAGTTCAAAAACCATTAAATCCGTTTCAATTTAATTATAAAAGATATCTCGAAAAACAAGTCGTTTACAATCAAATTTTTATAAGAAACACAGCTTTTATGGTTAGAAGTTCTGATGAAAAATCCATTTATAAAATTGCAGAAAGCATAAGAAACAACGTTGAAAAAGAATTAGTAAGCAACGGATTTAAAGGAGAAGAATTGGCGGTAATAAAAGCCTTGATTTTAGGTCAACGAAAAGATATTTCTAAAGAGTTATTGGAAGATTATACAAATGCTGGAGCCATTCATATTTTGGCAGTTTCTGGTTTACATGTCGGAATTATTTTATTAATTCTAACCTTTATTTTAAAACCATTAGAGCGACTTAAAAACGGGAAAATTATAAAAACAATTTTAATCGTTTTGTTACTTTGGCTTTTTGCAATAATTGCTGGTTTCTCGGCATCAGTGGTAAGGGCTGTAACTATGTTTACTGCAATTGCAATCGGAATGACATTTAATAGAAAAACGCTGGTGCAACACACCATAATTGCATCAATGTTTGTGCTGCTTCTTTGCAAGCCAGTGTTTTTGTTTGATGTTGGTTTTCAATTGAGTTATTTGGCAGTTTTTAGTATTGTTACCATTCAACCTAAATTGTATAAATTATGTAACCCAAAATGGTTTATTACTGATAAACTTTGGCAATTATTTACGGTTTCTCTTGCTGCGCAATTAGGTGTTTTACCAGTGAGTTTGTATTATTTTCATCAATTCCCAGGATTGTTTATGCTTTCTAATTTGGTAATTATTCCTTTTATTGGACTCATTTTAATGCTTGGAATTTTAGTGATTATGTTGTCGTTATTTCAAGTATTGCCAGCTTTTATAGCGGATTTATATATGTTTATTATTTCGTTAATGAACCAATTTGTAAGTTGGATTTCTATTCAAGAATCTTTTTTGATAAAAGACATTTCGTTCTCTTTTTTACTTTTGCTAATGTCTTATGCTTGTTTGATTTTTGGGCTCCGATATTTTGAAAGAAAAACCTATCTATCTGTACTTGCGTTTTTGTCAATTATTATCATCTTTCAGCTAAGTGTTTTTTATGAAAAACATCAAATAGAAACAACAACGGAATTTATTATTTTTAATAAAAGCAGACAAACCATCATTGGTAAAAATGATAATGGAAATTTAAAAATTTACCATGATTTAGATTCGTTGAGTATTCTAAACCTAAATGCAATTAAAGATTATAAAATAGGTAAAAAGATTAAAGATATTCAGTTTGTAAATCAACATTCTAATAGTTATACATTTAAAAACAACACTTTTATTTTAGTTGATAGTTTGGGTGTTTATCAATTAGGAAACCTACTAAAACCAATTGTTTTACTTATACAATCTCCAAAAATTAATTTAGAAAGATTGATTGAAAATATTCAGCCAAAACAAATTATTGCCGATGCTTCAAATTATAAAAATCAGGTTGTAAAATGGAAATTTATTTGTGATAAAAAGAGCATTCCGTTTTATTATACAGGAGAAAGTGGTGCAATTACTTTTAAATAACTAGTTGTTTGTCTTTAGATTAAATTTTGCGAATGTCAGTTCGAGTGATTTTTGTCAGATTGAGAGCGGTCGAAGTCAAAAAAAATAGTATCGAAAACTAGTTTAGAAACTAAGATTAATAATGGAAATTAAGTAACTTATTCTTTGATATTGCTTTTAAAGTTTTTTACAAAATCCTCCCATTTTTCTTCTTTTCTATCTTTTTTAATAAAGAATGCCAATACCATTTCCATTTTTATAGCAGGTAAATACCCAGGAATTCGATCTAACAATTGTTCTTCTTTATTTAAAATAATTGTAGTTGGGTAGCTTAATTTTCCGTTTAAAAGCGCAGCACTAAGTTCATGGTATTTTGTGTTGCCTTGCTGGTTAAATTTAAATGTATACTCTTTATACGTAATTGGTTCTTTGCCTTCTCCGTTTAATTTTATTGCATGATAATTGTCGTTTACATACTTAGCAATTATTGAGTTTGTGTACGTTTCATTATACATTTTTTTACACCAACCACACCAATCTGTATAAATTGAAACTAGAATTGGTTTTGGATTTGTTTTATTTAACTCAATTGCTTTTTCAAAAGAAAGCCAATTTACTTTTTCTTGAGCATTTGTGTTTAATGCAAAAACAATAATTAATAAAGTGATAATTTTTTTCATATGCTATCTGTCGATATTTACTGAACAAATTTACAAAAATAAAAAGCACCATTTTTTGGTGCTTTTTATAAAATAGTTAATACTTTTTATTAGTGTATGTTGCCCATTAATTTTTTCATTAATGGCGATAATATTAAGACGACTAATCCAGCTCCAATAGCGTAGGTTGAAATCAATGCAAATCCGTCCGTATAAACACTAAGTGTGTCTAAACCACCAACATTAGCATTTGTGCTTTCAATGGCTAATTGTTTACCAATAAAACCTACAATTTGAAACGCATATGAAGATGATAAGAACCAAATTCCCATCATAAATGCTACGATTTTTTTAGGAGATAAATCAGTGATTTTTGATAATCCTACTGGAGACATAAATAACTCACCAATAGAAATAATAAAGTACATGATAAGCAGGTATGCAAAAGGAACCATTCCATTTTCATCAGCACTACCTTTACTCAGACTTAGAATATAAAAACTTATTCCAGCTAATACCAATCCTAATCCAAATTTATAAGGAGTTCTTGGGTTTAAATTCTTTTTAGATAAATAGGCCCATAATAAAGAAATTGGAATTGCTAAGATGATTATAAACATTGAGTTTAATGAATTTGTTTGGGCGGCAGTCATAATTCCATCCAACGCAACATTTCTTAAAGCAAATAACGTAATTACACTTCCAGACAATTCATGGAATCCCCAGAACATTGTCATGAAAAAAGTAATTAGCACTGCCATGAATAATTTTTTACGTTCTTCTAAAGAAGCTTTCATCATGATACTACCTAAGTACAATACAACACCAACACCAATTAATTTGAAAATTAACCCTACAATTGTTTCGTCACCTAAAAAAGATTCTCCCCCAGCGATTGCTTTGTAAGAAGCTAAAACATATGCAATAACGGGCACACATAATATCGAAATAATAGGAATTAGTTTCTTTTGAGGAATTCCCATTACAGGTTTTTCATATACTTCTTGATTTGGAGGTAATCCTTTATCACCAAAAATATTTTTCTTAATTCCACTCCAAAAGAAAATTAATCCAGTTAACATTCCTACTCCTGCTAAACCAAAACCATAATGATAGCCATATTTTAAAGCTAACCAACCACATAATAATGGTGCAACCCAACCACCAATATTAATTCCCATATAAAATATGGTAAACCCTGAATCTTTTCTTACATCTCCATCTTTATATAAAGACCCTACAAACGTAGAGATGTTTGGCTTAAAGAATCCGTTTCCAACAATAATAAATGCTAATGCTAAAAAGAAAGCAATATCATTTTGAACTGCTAACGCAAAATGTCCAATAGCCATTAAAATACCACCTAAGAAAATAGAGCTACGCATTCCTAAAATCTTATCTGATATTTGTCCACCAATTACAGTTGACGCATAGACCATTGACCCATAAGAAGCATATACAACTGCAGTAGCAGTATCACGTTCACTTAGTGCTTTGAAGATTTCTTCAACCATATAAAGCGTTAATAACGCTCTCATTCCGTAGAAACTAAATCGTTCCCATAACTCTGCGAAAAATAGATAAAATAATCCTTTTGGATGCCCGAACATTTGAGGTTCGTTTGATTGTGTTGCTGCTGATTCTGCCATAATTATTTTTGTAATATTAATTAGTATGTATTTTATTCCTTTTTAAAAGAAAGAGATTTTAATAAAATCTTGCCAAGTTTACGGAAAAATCGGTAAAAATCATCTTAAAAAAATTAGAAATATCGAATAGTAAGGTAATTTTCATTCCATTCATTTATCTTTGTGACTCTTAAAAAGAACGATTCAATGTCTAAAATTATTTCAGGATTTTCAAAACTTACCAAGCAAGAAAAGATTGATTGGTTGTCTAAAAAATATTTTAGTTCGCAACCAGAAATTATACAAACGCTAAAGCAGTATTGGAATGCAGATGAAAAACTGCAACAATTGCATGACGATTTTATTGAAAACACCATTTCAAATTTCTATTTACCTTATGGTGTTGCGCCTAATTTTGTAATTAATGGTACTCATTATGTAATTCCGATGGTTATAGAAGAAAGCTCTGTAGTTGCAGCAGCATCTAAAGTCGCTAAATTCTGGAGTAGTCGTGGAGGTTTTAAAACCGAAGTAATTTCAACTATAAAAATTGGACAAGTACACTTTATGTATGAAGGAGATAAAGCAGAGTTGACTTCTTATTTCAATCAGCAAAAAGAAAATTTATTCAAAGCCACAGCTTCCATTACTAAAAACATGGAAAAACGTGGAGGCGGAATTTTAGATATCGAATTGGTTGATAAAACAGATAAATTAGCCAACTATTTTCAGTTACACGCAACGTTTGAAACCAAAGATTCAATGGGAGCAAACTTTATAAACTCGTGTTTAGAAGCGATTGCAAAAGCGTTTAGAAAAGAAGATATTGAAATAGTAATGAGTATTTTATCTAACTACGTTCCGCAATGTTTAGTAAGAGCAGAAGTTTCTTGTAAGATTGATGAACTGGGAGGAGAAAACCCAAAACAATTTGCTCATAAATTTAAACAAGCTGTTCAAATTGCAGAGATAGAACCATATAGAGCAGTTACTCATAATAAAGGAATTATGAACGGAATTGATGCTGTTGTGTTAGCTACCGGAAATGATTTTAGAGCAATAGAAGCCGGAGCACATGCATACGCAACTAAAAACGGAAGTTATTCTAGTTTAACACATTGCGAAATAGAAAATGATATTTTTCGTTTTTGGATAGAAATTCCTTTAGCATTAGGAATAGTTGGTGGTTTAACAGCGTTACATCCGATGGCAAAATTATCTTTAGATATATTGCAAAAACCATCTGCAAGAGAATTAATGCAGATTATTGCAACTGCAGGTTTGGCACAAAACTTTGCAGCATTAAAAGCATTAACAACAAGCGGAATTCAAGAAGGACATATGAAAATGCACTTGATGAATATTTTAAATCAATTGAATGCAACAAATGAGGAGAAGGAAAAGGTAGTTTCTTACTTTAAAGATAAAATAGTTACGCATAGTGCTGTTGTAGATACGTTTAATGAAATAAGAAAGTAAGTTGGCTGAACGTAACGGTGGCTGAGCGTAGTCGAAGCCATGGTTTTGAAAAATAAATATGATGAAAGTTGGGTATGTTTATATATTAGAATGTTCTGATGGTACTTTTTATACAGGTAGTACAATAGATTTAGATAAACGAATACAGCAATATCAAAACGGACTAGGAGCGAATCATACTAAAAAAAGATTGCCAGTAAAATTGATTTATTTTGAGAAATTTCCTGGGGTTGAAGAAGCTTTTAAAAGAGAAAAACAAATTCAAGGCTGGAGTAGAAATAAGAAAATTGCTTTAATTGAAGAAAATTATGAAGATTTATCAAAGTTTTCTGAATGTATGAATGCAAGTAATTATAAAGAATGGCTTTGACTACGCTTAGCCACCGAGAATACGAATGACAAATAAGAATGAATCTATTTTACTCTAACGGAAAATTATTATTAACAGGGGAATATGTAGTTCTTGACGGAGCAACATCTTTGGCTGTGCCTACAAAATTCGGTCAAAATTTGGTGATAGAGCCGATTCAAGAACCCCAATTAATTTGGGGAAGTTTTACGAATACGGGAGAATGTTGGTTTGAAGCAATTTTTGATTTACCAAAACTTAGATTAAAGAGCGCAACTTTTAGCTCAGATGTAGAAGGAAGTGCAGAATTTATTACTGAAACGTTATATAAAATTTTAAGTGAAGCTAGAAAATTGAATCCAAATTTTTTACAATCAGATTCAGGTTTTGTTGTGAAAACAAATTTAACATTTCCTAGAAATTGGGGATTGGGAAGTTCATCAACCTTAATTAATAATATTGCTTCTTGGGCAAAAGTTGATGCCTATAAATTACTTTGGAATGCTTTTTCTGGAAGCGGTTATGATATCGCTTGTGCACAAAATAATTCACCAATCTTTTATCAGTTAGAGAACAATAAGCCAATTGTAAAACAAGTTGAGTTTAATCCAGGTTTTAAAGCGGAGTTATTTTTTGTGCATTTAAATAAAAAACAAAATAGTAGAGAAGGGATTCAAAAATATAAAGAGTATCAATTAAAAAGATCCTTCGACTCCGGTCAGGATGACATTACTGAGGTTTCAAATCTTTCAAATGAATTTGTAAATGCAAATTCTGTAAAAGATATAGCCAACGTAATTGAAGAACATGAACGTATTATTTCTTCAATTATTAAAATGAATCCAGTAAAAACGGCATTGTTTCCTGATTATTTTGGAGCCGTAAAAAGCTTAGGTGCTTGGGGAGGAGATTTTGTTTTGGTAACAGGAAATGAAGATACGCTTAAGTATTTTAAACAGAAAGGATTTAAAACAGTTTTGCCATATTCTAAAATGATTTTATAAATCGAAATGTCACATCGATTGAATTTATTGAAGAATGAAATAGATTTTTATCGAGATGATTTAGAAACGAGTTCTCGATGCAATTTTCTTTTATTTCGACTGCGCTTGATATGACAGAAAATCACTAGAACCGACAAAGATAAAAGATGAAAAAAGTAATAATTATTGGAGGTGGAGCTGCAGGTTTCTTTACGGCAATAAATGCCAAAGAGCAAAATCCAGATTTGGACATCACCATCCTTGAAAAAGGAAAAGAAGTATTACAGAAAGTGAAAATTTCTGGAGGTGGGCGTTGTAATGTTACGCATGCTTGTTTTGAACCGAAAGAGTTGGTGAAATTCTATCCGAGAGGAGAAAAAGAATTACTTGGGCCTTTTCATACATTTATGACAGGCGATACTTTTGAGTGGTTTGATAATCGTGGAGTTCCACTAAAAATTGAATCGGATAATCGTGTTTTTCCTGAAGCAAATACTTCACAAGCAATTATTGATTGTTTTGAAAATGCTGTTGATACACTCGGAATTAAACTCTTGAAAAATCATGGAGTTAATGCAATTGAACAAAAAGGAAATCAATGGTTGGTTGTAACTAAAAACGAAACTTTTGTTGCTGATAAATTAGTAGTTGCTGCTGGAAGTAGTAATAAAGCTTGGGAATTGGTAGAAAGCCTTGGTCATAGTGTTATAGAACCTGTTCCGTCTTTGTTTACGTTTAATATTAAAGACAAACGAATTATTGATTTATTGGGAATTTCTGTTCCGAACGCAACTGTAAACATTGTAGGAACAAAATTAGAAGCTAATGGGCCTTTATTAATTACACATTGGGGAATGAGTGGGCCAGCTGTGTTAAAGTTATCTGCTTTTGGAGCACGAGTATTAGCAGAGAAAGGCTACCAATACAATGTAGAAGTAAATTGGCTTTCTAGACCAACAGAAAAAATTGTAAATGTATTGTTGAATTTAAAAAAGAAACAACCAAAAAAACAAGTGCTCTTAAAGTCTCCGTTTACCGAAATTCCGAGAAGATTGTGGGAACGTTTGGTGTTGGCTTCTGGTGTTGTAGAAACCTTTAAATGGGCAGATTTAAGCAATGATCATATAGAAAAATTAGCCAATCAATTAACCAAAGGAGTTTATAACGCAAACGGTAAAAGCACCTTTAAAGAAGAGTTTGTAACTGCGGGCGGAATTGATTTAAAAGAAATTAATTTTAAACGTTTTGAAAGTAGAAAACACAACAATTTATTCTTTGTTGGTGAAATGCTAAACATAGATGCTGTTACTGGTGGTTTTAATTTTCAAAATGCTTGGACAGGTGGTTTTATTGCTGCAAAAGCAATTGCTGAAGATTAAAGTAGTTTTGCTAACTGCTGATACAGAGTCTGTTACTGTTTTGCGTCAGTAGTTATCGAAGTTATCGAAAAAGGGTCTAGAAACAAGTTATATAGTTCTACTAAACATTACTCTTCTTCAAAACAATTAAAGATAATAGAATATCCATATTCTAACGCTTCTTCGTATAACTCTATGTGGTCTTCTTCTGCATCGGTAATAGCATCTAGCGTAAAGTATTCTTCTTCAATTTCAGTAACTTTCCAACCTTCTTCTTTGATGTAAAATTTTGCTAATTTAAAAGCTCCTTCAATATCTTTATAATCGATGTACAAGCTTACATAAGCTCCGATAACTTCGTCGTATTGTTCTGATGATTTTGTTGGTGTTGCCAACGCGTTTATTAAAAACATACTTTTTGTTTTATGTGGTTATTGTTTCAATAATTTTCCAATTTCTTTGGCTAAATTATCAACATTTGTTTCGTTATTTCCGGTAGAAGTAAATTTGATAATTCCTTTTTTATCAATAATAAAATTCTTTGGAATGGCACCTGTTGCGTATTTGTTCCAAACTTTCTTATCAGGATCAAAACCAGCATTAAAATCAATTTCTTTTCCTTTTAAATATGCCATTTTTTTAGTAACCAAGGCTTTGTCTTCTCCAATTGCAACAGGAATAAAAACAAAATCTTCATTTTTATACTTCTCTAAAATTTTTGAAGGCATTTCATAAAACTCTCTAATACACGGTGCGCACCAAGTTGCCCAGAAATTAAGCAATACCACTTTTCCTTTTAAATCTGATAATTGAATTTTCTCTCCGTTTACCATTTCTACAGTAAAATCTGTGGCGGTATCGTTAACGTTTAAAATGTATTCTTTGACATAGACTTCTTCAATTTTTTTGACTTTCTTTTTCTTCCGCATTTCTGATTTAGAAAAAATATCGATGACCGCAATAAATTCTTTTTCACCAAGTTTATCACCAAGTTTCTTTTTTAAACTTGCGTATTCTTCATCAGAAATACCATTTTTCAGTCCTTTTATAAAACCATTTTTCATGTATCCGTTTATCTTTTCTTTTGAAACAATCTCGTTGTTTACAATAAAAATTGGAAGAAAGGACTTCTTCTTTTGCGCAACTAAAATATTTGTGGAGAAGATAAAAATTAGTATTAAAAGAATTCCTTTTTTAAATCTATTTTGCATGATGTTTTTTTAGTTTATGCTAATTCTCCTCTATGTGGAATTAACGCGTCACGATAGGTTTTCATGTCAACTTCATCAACAGTTACAAAAGCAATGGCATGAAATTCGTTAAGTTGAGTGTGATTTATTTCGTAATAATGTAGGTTTTCTGCGGTAGAAAATTCTTTTAAATGAATGGAGTGATGTTTAGCAGTTTCTAATCCGTCTTCGCCTTTAAAATCCCAAATGAGTTTAAGCTTTCTATTCATAAAAACAAAAATACCTAATTTCAAATGAATGAAACCGGTATTTTACTAAATAAACTGAATGTTATGCCGTTTTTTTGATGCCAAATAAGGTTAGATCTAAATTTTTGGTTTGTAGTTTAATTTTCTATTACGTAAAATGTTGTTTCTATCATAGATTTTTATACAAATAAATTTATTTAAATATATCAAAAAGCAATTCCGATTAGTAGGAAATACAAAGATTTTATATTGAAAAAACTAAAAAATATGTAACAATAAAAAGTTATATTTACAGTAAATTATTTTCGACTTGAGTACAGCACAATTTATTCCTTCATCGCTTAACTTTTCAATAGAAAAAGCAACTTATACATGGCAAACTCCAAGCAATATTGCTTTGATAAAATATTGGGGAAAAAGCGAGCCGCAAATTCCAAAAAACGCATCCATTAGTTTTACGTTAAATAATTGCCATACAGTTACAAAAATTGACTTTGTAAAGCGTGTCACTTTGAGCGAAGTCGAAACGCCTCAAATTACTTTTGAGTTGTTTTTTGAAGGACAAAAAAAAGAAGCGTTTAAGCCAAAAATTGCTCAGTTTTTTGAAAGAATAAAAGAATACTGTCCGTATATTTTTAAGTATGATATGGTAATTAATTCAGAAAATTCTTTTCCGCATAGTAGCGGAATTGCATCTTCTGCAAGTGGTTTATCCGCCATTGCAATGTGTTTGTTAAATCTTGAAAAAGATCTCAATCCGAGTTTGTCAAATGTATACATCAACCAAAAAGCATCTTTTTTAGCACGCTTAGGTTCTGGTAGCGCAAGTAGAAGCGTAGAAGGTCCTATAGTAGTTTGGGGAAAGCATACTGAAATTGAAGGAAGTTCAGATTTATTTGGAGTAAAATTTCCGTACAAAGTGCATTCGGTTTTTGAAAATTATCAAGATGCAATTTTATTGGTTGATAAAGGAGAGAAGCAAGTTTCTAGTACAGTTGGACATAATTTAATGCATAAGCATCCGTATTCAGAACAACGTTTTTTGCAAGCAAATGAAAATCTTTCTAAACTATCAGAAATACTACAAAATGGCAACATTGATAAATTTATTAACATGGTTGAAAGTGAAGCATTAACCTTGCATGCAATGATGTTAACTAGCAATCCATACTTTATTTTAATGAAACCAAATACATTAGAAATTATCAATGCAATTTGGAAGTTTAGAGAAGACACTGGAAGCAAAATTTGTTTTACGTTAGATGCAGGGGCCAACGTTCATGTATTGTATTCAGAAAATGAAAAAGAAAAAGTAACTCTTTTTATTATTGAAACTTTGTCAAGTTTTTGTGAAAAAAATAAATATATTTTTGATACTGTAGGATTTGGAGCAAAAAAGTTGTAAATTAGAGATACTAAAAACTTATTTATGAAAACTTCAACCTTACTATTTGTGTTAGTTATTGGGTTTTTAACCGCATCGGTTTCAGCTCAAGAATCAATGTGGTTTGATTCAAATTGGAATTCAACAACAAAAGAAAAAGCAACTTATTACAGACCTAAACCTAAAGTTCAGAATAATGGATTTTGGATTGTTGATTATTACATTGACGGAACAAAACAGATGGAAGGATTTAGTTTAAATAATGTTCCAAACAACGAGAAATTTCATGGCTTAGTCAAGTATTATTTTGAAAATGAATTTCTATTTCAAGAAATAAACTTCAAAGAAGGCGAAATAGACGGAGTTAGAAAAGTGTATTTTGAATCAGGAAAATTAAAAACTGTAACAGAGTATCTAAATGGTAAAATAGAAGGCAAGCATTTTGAATATTATGAAACTGGTGAGCTTCTTTCTAGAGGAGATTTTGAAAATAATTTGAAAGAAGGAAACTGGAAAACCTTTTATGAAAACGGAAAAATCAAAGAAAGAGGAAATTATGTAAAAGGAGATAAAGCTGGAACATGGAAAATATTTCATAAAAACCTAAAGAAGAAATAGTTTAAACTACTGTAAATTAAAATAATAAGCAGTATTTTTGCAATTATTAAAAGAAAGAAATGAAAGGACCCTTATTTTACGCTAAAATTTTACTCTTCGGAGAATACGGAATCATCAAAGACTCAAAAGGGCTTGCAATTCCATATAATACTTATAGAGGTGCATTAAAATCTACAACAAATCTTTCTAGTGAAGCATTAAAATCTAATACTAATTTAGTAAGATTTTACAACTATTTATCAGAATTAAAACAGGATAACATTTCCTTTAGATTAGAGGAGTTTAAAGTTGATTTAGAAAATGGTTTGTATTTCGATTCTTCGATTCCACAAGGTTATGGAGTTGGAAGTTCTGGTGCATTGGTTGCTTCTGTTTATGATAAATATGCAAATAATAAAATAACCGTTCTAGAGAATCTTACGAGAGATAAATTGTTAAGGCTAAAAGAAACATTTAGTGTGATGGAATCTTTTTTTCATGGCAAAAGTTCTGGTTTAGATCCTTTGAATAGCTATTTAAGTTTACCTATATTAATTAATTCTAAAACGAATATTGAACCAGCTGGAATTCCGTCTCAAAAAGAAGGAAAAGGAGCGGTTTTCTTATTAGATTCTGAGATGATTGGAGAAACTGAGCCAATGGTAAACATCTTTATGAATAAGATGAAAAATAAAGGTTTCAGAAAAATGCTAGACGAAGAATTTGCTTTACATACGGGTGCTTGTATTGATGATTTTTTACAAGGAAATGTAACATCATTATTTGGTAATGTAAAAAAATTATCTAGCGTAGTTTTTGCCAATTTTAAACCGATGATTCCTGCAGCTTTTCATAAAGTTTGGGAGCAAGGAATTACTACAAACGATTATTACTTAAAATTATGTGGTTCTGGTGGTGGAGGTTATATCTTAGGATTTACTGAAGATTACGAAAAAGCAAAGAAAAAACTACAGGGTTATAAGTTAGAATTGGTATATAGATTATAGAAAAACCAATAACTCAAAAGTGAGCAATTCTAAATCATCTTCAATTTTTTACAAACTCTTAAGTTTACTCTCAGTTATTAGAGGTTATAATATTTTAGTACTTATTTTGGCAGAATATTTAGCCGCTATATTTATATTTTCTCCCAAAAAATCTTTACACTTTGTTTTATTAGATTACCAACTATTACTTATTGTATTGGCGTCTGTTTGTGTCGTTTCTTCTGGATATATTATCAATAATTTTTACGATGTAAAAGCAGACATCATCAATAGACCTATAAAAACAAGTTTAGACAATATTGTAAGCCAAAAAATAAAACTTCAGATTTATTTTTTGCTTAATTTTTTAGGTTTTGTTTTTGGGTGTTTTATTTCTTGGATAGCAGCCTTGTTTTTCGCCATTTATATATTTACAATTTGGTTGTATTCACACAAATTAAAGAAGTATCCTTTTATTGGATTAATCTCTGCATCCGTTTTAACAATTTCGCCATTTTTCGCCATTTTTGTTTATTATAAAAATTTTTCAAAAATAATATTTGTACATGCTTCCTTCTTGTTTTTAGTGTTGTTATTAAGGCAGTTGATTAAAGATTTAGAAAATTTAAGAGGAGCTATTGTAAATAATTATACAACTTTCTCTGTAAAATATGGAGAACGGAATACCAGAAAATTAGGAATTGTATTTATAATTTTCACCTTTTTTCCGGTTGCTATTTTACTAAATTACCCTGGAGTTGGTTATATGAAGTACTATTTCATGTTGTCTTTAATTATGTTGATTTTTATAGGCTATTTTTTATGGAAATCAAACCTAAAGAAACACTATGTTTTATTGCATAACATTCTTAAATTCATGTTACTTTTAGGGATCTTAAGTTTGCTTTTTATCGATCCTTCTTTAGTGATTCAAAGAGTAATTGATAAACTGAATTAAATAAAATATTTAGCAGTATCTTTGCCGAAAATTAATAAAAAAAATGAATTCAGATAAAAACTCGTCGAGAGGACGACAATCAGGAAATAATAATGGTTTTCAAGGAAAGAAAAAAGAATATAAAAAAATAAAAGCTACTCCAAAAGCAAATCCAGAAGACGGAATTAGATTAAACAAATACATTTCTAATTCAGGAGTTTCTTCAAGAAGAGAAGCAGATAAATATATTGCTTCTGGAAATGTTACCGTAAACGGAATAGTAATCACAGAAATGGGTTTTAAAGTAAAACCTGGTGATGAAGTTCGTTTTGATGGTTCATCAATTTCTCCAGAAGAAAAAAAATACATTCTGTTAAATAAACCGAAAAATTATATTACTACGATGGATGATGAACGTGGTAGAAAAACGGTAATGGATTTAATAGAAAATGCAACAAAAGAACGTGTATATCCAGTTGGTCGTTTAGATAGAAACACAACGGGTTTGTTATTGTTTACAAATGATGGAGATTTAGCAAAAAAGTTAACGCATCCTAAGCATAGCGTTCAAAAATTATACCACGCTTCTTTAGATAAAAAGTTTGAAATGAAGCATCTTCAAAAAATTAGAGAAGAAGTTGTCATTGAAGGAAGAAAAGTGTTTATTGATGAAGTTGATTATGTAATTGGCGAATCTAAAACAGAAGTTGGAATCAAAATTCACTCTGGTAGAAATAGAATTGTTCGTAAGATTTTTGAACACTTTGGTTATAAAGTAGTAAAGTTAGATCGTGTAATTTTTGCGGGATTAACGAAGAAGAATCTACCAAGAGGACGTTATAGAGAATTAACAAACCAAGAAGTAAATACACTTCATATGATATAAAAAAAGAGGCTCTAAAGCCTCTTTTTTTTATACTTCTTCTCCTTTTAGAAACACTTTTTCAATTTGATGTGCTCCAAAAGAATACGGAATAAACCCGTAAGAGTTAATTGGTTTTGTCAAAATTAAATTTGCTTGCTTTCCTTTGGTAATAGAGCCAACTTTATGTTCTAATCCCATGGCATATGCGCCGTTAATTGTTGCTGCATTGATGGCCTCTTCTGGAGTCATTTTCATTTTAATACACGCAGTAGAAACTACAAAGTTCATGTTTCCAGAAGGTGTAGAGCCAGGGTTATAATCGGTTGCCAAAGCTAGTGGTAAACCAGCATCAATCATTTTTCTTGCCGGTGTATAAGGAATGCCTAAAAAATACGAACAACTTGGCAATGCAACAGGCATAGTTGTAGTATTTTGGAGCGCAGCGATATCTTCGGTTCGCATTTCTTCTAAATGATCTACAGATAATGCGTTGTATTTAATTCCGGCTTGGACTCCGCCGATTGCAGTAAATTGATTGACGTGAATTTTTGGTGTCAATCCATATTTTTTTCCTGCTTCCAACATCAATTCTGTATCTTCAACTGAGAAGTAGCCTGTTTCACAGAAAATATCAATATAATCAGCTAAGTTTTCTTTGGCTATTTTTGGTAAAACCTTATTTATTAATAATTGTAAATAACCTGATTTATTATTTTTATATTCTAATGGAACTGCATGAGCTCCTAAAAAAGTTGCTTTAATTTCTATCGGATAATTTTCTTTTAAGCGTTTGATGACGCGTAACATTTTGATTTCAGCAGCTACCGTTAAGCCATAACCTGATTTAATTTCAACCGCTCCAGTTCCCAATTGTATCACTTCTTCTAAACGTGCTTTACTTTGCTGATATAGCTCTTCTTCAGTAGTTGCTTGTAATTTTTTTGCCGAATTTAAAATTCCGCCACCATTATTAGCAATTTCTTCATAGGTTAACCCATTAATTCTGTCAACAAATTCTCCTTCACGGTTTCCTGCATACACAATATGTGTATGAGAATCACACCAAGAAGGTAATATCATTTTTCCTGTAGCATCAATTATTGTTGAAAAAGTAGTTGTAGGACAAGAATCCATAGCTCCAAAATCTGCAATAAACCCGTTTTCAACAACTAAAAAAGCATTTTTAATTGTTGGTAATTCGCTCATTTCTTTACCAGAAAGAAAAGAAACAGGTTCCGTTCTAATTTGAATTAATTCTTTAATATTTTTAAATATAGTAGCCATTGTAATATTTTTTCATCATTATAAGGAAGAAGAACAAAGTAGTCTTTAAATAAAAAGATTGCTTCGTTTTACTCGCAATGACGTTATTTAAAATAAGTTGTTTAACAATTCGTCTTTTACTAGATTTGGTAAAGTTACTTTTAAATTTGGAGATCTTTTCATTTCTCGTTTAATAGCAAATATTGCTTCATGATTTCTAGCCCAACTTCTACGAGCGATTCCATTATTAACATCATAAAACAACATGCTTTTTAAACGAACTTCTGCTTCTTTAGTTCCGTCTAATAACATTCCGAAACCACCATTCATTACCTCTCCCCAGCCAACGCCACCGCCGTTGTGAATAGAAACCCAAGTGGCACCTCTAAAGCTATCACCAATTACATTATGAATCGCCATATCTGCCGTAAATTTACTTCCGTCATAAATATTAGACGTTTCTCTATATGGAGAATCTGTTCCACTTACATCATGATGATCTCTTCCTAAAATTACGTGACCAATTTTACCGGCAGCAATCGCATTGTTAAATGCTTCTGCTATTTTAGACCTTCCTTCAGCATCAGCATATAATATACGCGCTTGAGAACCAACCACCATTTTATTCTTTTTAGCATCTTTAATCCAAGTGATATTGTCTTGCATTTGCAATTGAATTTCTTCTGGAGAGTTTTCCATAATCTCTTGTAATACCGTTGCAGCAATGTGATCTGTAGCATCTAAATCTTCTGATTTTCCTGAAGCACAAACCCAACGGAAAGGTCCAAAACCATAATCGAAACACATAGGCCCAAGAATGTCTTGCACATAAGAAGCGTATCTAAAATCAATAGCATTATCTGCCATTACATCAGCACCAGCTCTTGAAGCTTCTAATAAAAAAGCATTTCCGTAATCAAAGAAATAGGTTCCTTTTGCGGTGTGTTTATTGATTGCAGTTGCATGTCTTCTTAATGTCTCTTGAACTTTTTCTTTAAAAATAGCTGGTTCTTCACGAATTAATCGATTCGATTCTTCATAAGAAATATCAATAGGATAATAACCACCTGTCCAAGGAATATGCAATGATGTTTGATCTGTTCCTACATGAATGAAAATGTTCTCTTCATCAAAACGTTCCCAGATCTCTACTACATTTCCAATAAAAGCGATAGAAACTACTTCTTTGGCTGCTTGTGCTTGTTTCACTCTAGTGATTAAAGTATCTACATTGTCAATCAATACATCTACCCAACCTTGTTCGTGTCTTTTTGTTGCTGCTTTCTTATTTACTTCTGCAGCAATGGTAATACAGCCAGCAATGTTACCTGCTTTTGGTTGTGCGCCACTCATTCCGCCTAAACCAGCCGTTAAAAATATTTTTCCGGCAGGAGTTTCTCCTTTTGGTAATATTTTACGAAAAGCATTCATTACCGTAATTGTTGTCCCATGTACAATTCCTTGTGGTCCAATATACATAAATGAACCTGCTGTCATTTGTCCGTATTGTGTAACTCCTAATGCGTTGAATTTCTCCCAGTCATCTGGTTTAGAGTAATTAGGAATCATCATTCCGTTGGTTACAATTACTCTTGGTGCATTTTTTGACGAAGGAAATAATCCCATTGGATGCCCAGAATACAAATGCAAGGTTTGTTTCTCTGTCATTATTGATAAATAGTACATCACCAATAAGTACTGCGCCCAGTTTTGAAAAACAGCTCCGTTACCACCATAGGTAATTAGCTCTTCTGGATGCTGTGCAACTGCTGGATCTAAGTTGTTTTGAATCATTAACATCAATGCTGCAGCTTGTGCTGTTTTTGCAGGATATTCTGAAACTGGTCTTGCGTATATTTTATACGCTGGTTTGAATCTATACATATAAATTCTACCATATTCTTTTAGTTCTTTAGCAAATTCAGTAGCTAATTCTTCATGCCAATCTGCAGGGAAATAACGCAATGCATTTCTAACTGCCAATTGCTTTTCTTCTACGGATAAAATATCTTTTCTCTTTGGAGCTCTATTTGCATCCGCAGGATATGTTCTTTTTGCTGGAATCTCCCTTGGAATTCCTTGTGCTATTTGTTCTTTAAATGTCATTTTATATTTTTATTGTCATTGCGATGAGCCTGAAAGTGCGAAGTGGCAATCTGCTATTTAAAACAATGAGATTACTTCACTAAGTTCGTAATGACGTTAGAGAAATTTTATTTAACGATGAATGCTTTATTTTTTACCAATTCGATCATTGCGTAGATGTCGTCTTTTAAAATACGATCCTCTTCTAATTTTGCTACTTTTTCTCGAATGATTTTAAAGTTTTCTTCAATAATGTTAGAGAATGTATTTGGTCTTCTAAACTCCATTGCTTGTGCAGCATACATCAATTCAATGGCCAGTATTTTTTCAATATTTCCTAAAATCTGGTTGAATTGTCGTCCAGAAATACTTCCCATAGACACATGATCTTCTTGTCCTAATGAAGTCGGAATGCTATCTGCAGAAGGAGGGAAGCACAATGATTTGTTTTCTGTAACCAGCGCAGCAGTTGTGTATTGCGGAACCATAAACCCTGAATTTAATCCGCCTGCAGCAGTTAATAATCTTGGCAATCCGTATTTTCCTTCTAGTAATAAATAACAACGTCTGTCTGCAATATTTCCTAATTCAGAGGCAGCAATAGAACCATAATCTAAGGCCATTGCTAAAGGTTGCCCGTGAAAATTCCCTCCAGAAATTGCTTCTGTTTCACTCAGTATAATTGGATTATCAGTAACCGAATTCATTTCAATTTCTGCCAATTCTTTCAAATGGTAATAGGCATTTCTAGAGGCACCATGCACTTGTGGCATACAACGCATAGAATATGGATCTTGAACACGTTCGCAATTTAAATGGTTTTCTACATTCTGAGAACCTGCCAATAACATGCGCATGCGTTCGGCTACTTTTAAGTTTCCTTTAAAAGGTCTTATTCTGTGTAAAGCTTCTTTAAATGGAGAAGCGCTTCCTTGAAAACCTTCTAAACTCATAGCTCCAGAAACATCGGCTAAGTCTAGTAAGTAGTCCATTTTTAGCAATCCTTTAATGGCATGTGCTAAAATAAATTGCGTTCCATTAATTAAACCCAATCCTTCTTTTGCTTCTAGCGTTAATGGAGTTAAGTTGTGTTTTGCCAACACTTCTTTTGCAGGGATTATTTCATCTCCAATCCAAAAGTCACCTTCCCCTAATAAAGGTAAAAATAAATGTGATAGTGGAGCTAAATCTCCTGATGCGCCAACTGAACCTTGCTCTGGAACAACAGGTAACAAATCGTTTTCTATAAAATAAAGAATTCTTTCAATCAATTCTAAACGAACCCCAGAATAACCTTGACACAATGCGTGAACTTTACAAATCATCATGATTTTAGACAATTCTTTATCAATTGGGTTTCCAACACCAACGGCGTGTGTAATTAGTAAGTTTTCTTGTAATTTACTCGTTTGGGCAGGTGTAATTTGTACATCACATAAAGGTCCAAAACCAGTGTTTATACCGTACACAGCTTTGTCTCCACTAGCTATTTTTTCTACTTTGGCTCTACAGCTTTTTACTGCTTCAATAGTCTCGTTTGTTAATTCAGCCTGCAATGTTCCTTGTGCAATTGCAATTACGTTGTCTACCGTTAGTGGATCTATTCCGTATTTAAATGTCATTTCTTGAAGTTTTTGATGTTTATAACAAAGTTATTGGTATTTTTGATACCAAATAAGATTATTTTAGTCATTAAATAATAACTATGAGTTATCAAATAGAGATTAGACATTTGAAATATTTTTTGGCTGTTGCAGAAGATTTGCATTTTAGAAAAGCAGCAGAAAGATTGTTTATATCACAACCAGGTTTGAGTAAGCAAATAAAACAAATGGAAATAGGTTTAGGTCTTGTATTGTTTGAACGGCACAATAGAAAAGTAATTTTAACAAAAGCGGGAGAATACCTTAAAAGAGAATTGACAATAAATTTGAAAAATTTAGAGCATACAATACATCATTCTAAATTATTAAATGATGGAAAAAAAGGAGATTTAAAATTTGGATATGTAGGTTCTGCGATGCAAGAGATAATTCCGAATTTATTAGTGAAGTTTAAAAATCAACATCCAAATGTATTGTTTAGTTTAAAAGAAATGGATAATCATAAACAAATTGAAGGATTGCTTTCGTATGATTTAGATGTAGGATTTGTAAGGCTTGATAGAGTACCAAGGGGTTTAATGCTAAAGCCGGTTTTAAAAGAATCATTTTGTTTAGTGTTGCCAGAAAATCATCCAATACATACAGATAATTTTAAAAGTTTAGCGCAGTTTGAAGAAGAATCATTTATACTTTTTGATCCTAAATACAGTTCCTCTTATTACGAGAAAGTAATGCAATTGTTTGATGATAGTGGATTTTCTCCGATAGTTTCGCACAATACAATTCATGCTGGGTCAATCTATAAATTGGTAGAAAATAACTTCGGAATTTCTATCGTTCCAAAATCGTTGGCAATTCAAAACAATCAGAAAATAAAATTCATAGAATTGAAAAAAACGAAACAGAAAACAACCTTGTCTGTAGTTTGGAACACCAATAATAGAAATCCGATTTTAAAAGAAATAATTAAGTTATTGTAGATAAATAGGTTTATAATTATTTGATTAAATTTCACATCGAAAAACCAAATACACATTTTATGCAAATTCTAACTTTCATTGGCTTTACATTAATTGTGGCAATCATTTCTTATTTAAAAAGCAGAAAAACTGATGAAAATTCTTCTGACGGATATTTTTTAGCAGGAAGAACTTCAACAGCCGTTGTAATTGCTGGATTATTATTGCCAACATATTTATCTACAGAACAAATCGTCGGATTAAATGGTTCTGCTTATGCAAGCGGTTTATGTATATTTTGTGTAATGAAATTAACTAAAAACAAAAAAACCACTCTAAAAAAGAGTGGTTTTTTGTGGTACCTCCAGGAATCGAACCAGGGACACAAGGATTTTCAGTCCTTTGCTCTACCAACTGAGCTAAGGTACCATTACCTTAGCGGATGCAAATATAGTACTCCTTTTTTATATCTACCAAATAAATTTGTAAAAAATCTGTTGTATTTTTGGAGTCCATTTAAATAGATAGGATGAATTTAATTATTGATGTTGGCAATACTAGAATCAAAGCAGCTGTTTTTGAGAATGATACCTTATTAGAAGTATTCGTTTTTGATTCTAATGAATTAATTGATAAAGTAGATTTATTTATCAATAAATATAGTATTGATAAAGGAATTATTTCTTCAGTAAAGAATATTTCTAAAAATGAACTAGATCAGTTAAATAAAAAATTTTCTTTTCTTATTTTAGATTCATCAACAAAAGTTCCTTTTAAGAATCTATACAAGACACCACAAACGTTGGGTGTAGATAGAATTGCATTGGTTGCAAATGCTGTTGAAAAATTTTATAAAAAAAATGTGTTAATCATAGATGCAGGAACTTGTATTACATATGATTTTGTAAATGATTCTCAAGAATACTTAGGTGGGGCAATTTCATTAGGAATAGAAATGAGGTACAAAGCGCTGAATAATTACACATCTAAATTACCTTTGTTAGAGAAAAATATTCCTGAAAATTTTATAGGAAAAACTACGGATGAAAATATTCATTCAGGAGTAAATAATGGAGTTTTAAATGAAATTAATGGCGTAATTGAGCAATATGAACGCGAAAATTCAGTTTTAACAATAGTTTTAACAGGTGGAGATACATATTTCTTGGCTAAACAATTAAAAAGTAGCATATTTGCCAATCCAAATTTTGTTTTGGAAGGTTTAAACACAATTTTGATATATAACAACAAGGAATGTTAAAGAGGATTTTCTATATTTTTTTACTATTTATTTCAATAAAAGCATCGGCGCAGAGAACGAACTCTTCTCCATATTCTTTTTTTGGTATTGGTCAACAATACAGTTCCCAAACAGTAGAACAAGCTAGTATGGGTGGTATTGGAATCGCTTATAATGATGTGTATCATTCAAACTTCTTAAATCCTGCTTCAAATGCATATTTAAGATTTGCTACGTATTCTGTCGGAGTAAACATAAATGATTTAACGATAAAAGATTTTTCTGGTTCACAAAATTCAACTTCATCAACGTTGTCGTATATTAATATTGGTTTTCCTGTTGGGAAAAGAGCAGGTGTTTCTTTTGGTTTAAAACCAAACACTGCTGTTGGATATTCATTATTGAATATTGTTAATGATACGAATGGAGATCCTTTTGAAGCGACAAGATTTTACGGTTCTGGTGGAACAAATAAAATTTATGGAGCTTATGGAATTTCTATCACAAAGAATTTCTCAGTTGGATTAGAAGCTGAATATGTTTTTGGGAAAACGGAAAACAATATTTTATCGCAAAGATTAAACACACAATTAGGTACTAAAAATAATGAAGTAACAACTATTAGAGGTACAGGAATTAAATTAGGAATGCATTATATAAAAGAATTAAACAATAAATTAATGTTTAATTTTGGGGCATCTTTTAAATTAGAAAATAGATTAAAAACTTCTGGTACAGAAAACTTATATTCATTAAAAATAGCTTCTTCAACATTAGAAATACCAAAAGACACCTTATATAGTGTATCAATAAATGGTGAAATAATAAATCCAATGAAAACAGGATTTGGTGCTGGGTTTGGAAAAGAAAATAAATGGTTTGCAGGAATAGAATATGAATTTCAAGATGCTTTAAATTTACAAGGCTCTATCTTAACGAGCTCATCATACAAATATAATAACTCAAGCAGAGTTTCTATTGGAGGGTTTTATTTACCAAAAGACAACTCAATTTCAAGTTATTGGAAAAGAGTAACGTATAGAGCAGGAATACGATTTGAAAATACAGGTTTATTGGTAAACGGAACAAGTACTGCTGGAAATTTTACAGAAATTAAAGATTTTGGCATATCTTTTGGTTTAGGTTTACCATTAAAAAGTTTATCAAACCTAAATTTAGGAGTTGAGTATGGTCAAAAAGGATCAACAATAAACAACTTAATACAAGAAAACTATTTTAACTTTAAACTAAGCTTGTCGTTAAATGCTATTGGAAATTTAGCATGGTTTAGCCAAAACCGAATTGATTAATTAAAAACAGATAGATGATGAAAAAAATTACGTTCTTACTTGCAGCAATCACATTGCTATTAAACACTAGCGTTTTAGCACAAACTTCTAATGATTGTACTATTGTTTACAATTTATTTAAAGGAGAGGTTCAAACAAAAAAAAATGATGCTGCATTACCTAGGCTAAAAAAATTAATGAGTGATTGTCCAGATCTATCAGTTAATATATATAAGTTAGGTGACATATTAGCTAAGAATCAATTAGAATATGACGGTAATAAAGAAGAATTTATTGCTTTGTCAAAAAATATTTACGAGCAAAGATTAAAATATTTTCCAAAAGATGCAGCAAAAGTTCATAGTGATTTTGCAACATTTTTAGCCAATGAAAAAGCGGGTTCTGAGGATGAAATTTTTGCGCTTTTAGAAAAAGCATATGCTTTAGATCCAACACAAATGGGCGTTAGAAATATCTATAAATATTTTCAAGGCGTAACAGATAGAAATAAAGATACTAATCCACAAAAAGTATTTGATACATATGATGATGTTTTGGAATCTGTTGGAGAAAAATTAGATGATTATTCTAAAAAATTATCGCCTTTAAAAGAGAAAGAAGAAAAAGGAGAAACGTTGGAGAAAAGAGAAAAAGGTTTGTTAAGAGCATATTCTGTTAATTCAATAGCTTTAGGGCAAGTTGAGGCAGGATTAGACCAGATTATCGTAGAGCTATCTACTTGTGAAAGATTAATCCCTTTATATACAAGAGATTTTCCAGCTAATAAAACCAATGCAAAATGGCTAAAAAGAGCAGTTTCTAGAATGTATGTCAAAGAATGTACAGAAGACCCATTGTATGAAACATTAGTTGAGGCTTATGTTGCGGCAGATCCTTCACCAGAAGCATCAGTATTCTTTGCAGGAATCTTATACAAAAAAGGAAAAGAAACTGAAGCGATGGAATATTATAAGAAAGCTGTAGAACAAGAACGAGATGCATTTAAAAAAGCAGAAAACTTATATAAAATTGCTCAATTATTTGCAAAAAAAGGCAGAAAAAGTGAAGCAAGAAATTACGCGAATCAAGCCATAAAAAATAAACCAAGTATAGGTAAAGCATATTTATTAATTGCTGGTTTATATGCTTCTAGTGCAAATGAGTGCGGTACAAAAGAGTTCGACAAAAGAATGGTGTACACGGCTGCTTTAAATAAAGCAAGAAGAGCTGCAATGGTAGACCCAAGTATTGCGTCTAAAGCTGAGGACTATATTAAAAATTATCTTTCTCAAGAACCATCTAAAAAGTTGATTTTTACAGAAGGAATAAAACCAGGAACTCCTCATGCTATTAAATGCTGGATTGGAGAAACTGTAGAAGTTCCTCAAAAATAAAAATGAATTTTAGTTCAAAGAAAACATGTAAAAACATTGTTGCTGTTAGTTTAGTAGCAATGTTTTTTTCTTGTACTAATAATTCAAACGAAGTTAGAGAGTTCTTGTCTGCTAAAAATTTACCTGTTGGCGTTGCAAAAAATATTGCACATATATATAGAGATTCTGGAAGAACAACTTCAAAATTATTTTCTCCGTTGTTAAAAGATTATAGTAACAGGGTTAGTCATCCATATAACGAATTCCCTGAAGGATTAAAGTTGATAACCTTTGAGAATAACGGAAAAGACTCGACTACAATACTTGCAGATTATTCTATTTCGTATTCAAAAACAATGATAACAGAACTAAAAGGAAATGTAGTTATCATGAATCATACAGATCAATCAAAATTATATACAGACCAGTTATTTTGGGATCAGAATACAGATTATTTTTTTTCTGAAAAGAAATTTAGATTAATTTCGCCTGATAATGATATTAAAGGAGTTGGATTTGAATCTAAGAAAGATTTAACCAAGTTTTTAGCAAAGAAGTTATCAGGAGAGCTAATTACAAAAGAAGAATAACAAATGAATACACTTTGGAAATATTTACAATACGCGTATTTAATTATTGCAATTATATTTTTAATTGAAGCAATATTAGGATGGAATGAAGACAGAGAAAAATCTTATTTAATGCTTGGTTTTGCAGTTTTTATTACCTTAGTGTTTTTCTTTAAAAGATATTTTAGAAAAAAAATGCAATCTAGAAACAACCAGTAAAACTTTATATGGAAATACAAATAGCAATAATTGTTATTACAATTTTACTTTCTGCATTTTTCTCGGGTATGGAAATTGCTTTCGTTTCTGCCAATAAATTACACATCGAATTAGAAAAAAAGAAAGACAATCTTATTTCTAATATCCTCGCAAAAATCACCAATAAATCATCTAAATTTATTACTACGATGTTGGTTGGTAATAATATAGCTTTAGTAGTTTATAGTATTTATATGGGCGATTTTTTAGTTGGTTTTTTCCCTACTGATATTTTTAATGAATTTTCTGTTCTATTAATTCAAACCATTATTTCTACCTTATTAATTTTAGTAACTGCAGAGTTTTTACCAAAAGCAATTTTTAGAATTTACGCAAACGAAGCGTTAAAATATTTTGCAATACCAGCTTATTTTTTCTATGTTATTTTTCATTTTTTCTCAACATTTATAACTTATATATCCGATTTCTTTTTACGTGTTTTTTTTAGAACAAATAAAGATGAAGAACAAAAAGAGTTTAGTAGAGAGGAATTAGGAAATTATATAAATGAACAGATAGAAACGAGTAACTCACACAATGTTTTTGATTCTGAAATTCAAATATTTCAAAATGCTTTAGATTTTCATAAAGTAAAAGCTAGAGAAATTATGGTTCCAAGAACAGAGATGATTGCTGTTGAGATTCATGAAACAATCCCTAATTTAAGGAAGATATTTGTAGCTACTGGTTTTTCAAAAATATTAATTTATAAAAACTCATTAGACGATATTGTTGGTTATGTAAACGCGTTTGAGTTGTTTAAAAAGCCTAAAACAATTCGTTCTGTTATTTTACCGATAGAAATGGTTCCAGAATCTATGATTATTCATGATGTTCTTAATAATTTAATCAAGAAAAGAAAAAGTATTGCCATCGTTTTAGATGAATATGGAGGAACATCAGGAATGATAACCATAGAAGATATTGTAGAAGAACTATTTGGAGAAATAGAAGACGAGCATGATTCTCAAGAATTACTAGAAGAGCAAATTAGCGAAACTCAATTTCGTTTTTCTGCACGATTAGAAATAGATTACTTAAATGAAGAATACGGATTAAACATACCAAAAGAGGAAGCTTATGAAACTTTAGGAGGTTTTATTATAGAACATACAGAAAATATTCCAGATCTAAACGAAGAAATAAAAATAGAGAATTTTGTGATTAAAATCATTAAAGTTAGTTCTTCTAAAATAGAAGAAATTCACTTCCATATTGGCGATAAAGAAAAGTAAATTTATTAATCTAAAATACTCGTAAATAATTGTGGCTTAGCAGTTGCATTATTTAAACCGAAATTGTATTTTCGCACACTGTTAATTAAATAAATGATGTATGGCAATTTTATCTAAAATTAGAGAGCGGTCAATGGCTTTAATCCTTGTAATTGGATTGGCATTATTTGCTTTTGTATTAGATCCTTCAAGTATTCAAGATTTTTTCAATTCTACAAAAGTAAATACAGTTGGAGAAGTAAGTGGAGAAGTAATTTCAAGAAAAGATTTTAGCGAAGCTTTAGAAGCGTATAAAGCGCAAGTTGGTAATGAACTTACAGACATGCAAGCTTCTAAAATAGTTTGGGATAATCTAGTAAGAGAAAAAATTTATCAAACACAATTATCTGCTGCAGGAGTTACTGTTGGAGAAAATGATGTTTGGAGTGCTCTTATTGATAATCAATCTGTAAAAACAAATCCACAGTTTTTAAATGCTGCTGGTTTGTTTGATGAAGGAAAGTTAAAAGAATACTTAGCTTTAATAAAATCTGACGACCCTGCAATGTGGGCTTCTTGGTCAAGTTTTATAGGGCAACTTAAAAACGGATTAGAAACAACTACTTATAATAATTTAATTACTGCAGGTATAGGCGCTTCATTAAAAGAAGGAGAATTAGAGTATTTAACAGATAATACAAAAATAACTTCTCAGTATGTGTATGTTCCTTTCGCAACAGTTGCAGATAGTTTAGCTACTGTTACTAAATCAGAAATTGAAACGTATATCAAAGAAAATCCAGCATCATTTAAAGTAGATGCTTCTACAGATATTAAATATGTAAAATTTGATATTGTTCCAACACAAGCAGATGAAGATGCAATTAAAATTGAAGTTGCAGATTTATTAAATGATAAAGATGCAGTGAAAGGGTTTAAAAATACAGAAAATGTAGCAGAATTTTTTACAGAAAACGATTCTGATTTAGCATTAAATAATGGGTATAATTTTAAAGCTACAGTTTCTGCAATCATAGCAGATCAGGTTTTTAAAGGAAAAAAAGGAGATGTATTTGGGCCATATAAAGATAACGGATATTTTAAAATTTCTAAAATTAATGAAGTTGTTCAAATTCCAGATTCTGTAAAAGGAGCTCATATCTTAATTCCTTTCATCGGTTCTGTATCTTCAGGCCCAGATACTAAGAAAACAGAAGAGCAAGCTAAAAACTCTGCAGATAGTATTTTTAAATTAGTTAGAAGAAATAAAAATAAATTTACTGAAATTGCTGATGAAATTAATACTGACGGAACAAAAGGTAAAGGTGGAGATATTAGTTGGGTAACAAAAGATATGGCATATGCTACAAATTTTGATGTAGATTTTGCGGACTATTTGTTCTTTAGTGATAAAGGAAGCATCAACGTTGTAAAAACTAAATTTGGATACCATATTATAAGAGTTGATGAAAGTAAAAATAAGCAACAAGCTGTAAAATTAGCAACTTTTGGTAGAAAGATAGAAGCATCACAAGCTACAGAAAACACAATCTTCCAAAGTGCAGAAACTTTTGCTTTAGCATTATCAAACGGAGCAAAATTAGATGATGTTGCAAAAGAAAAAGGATTAACGCCTCAATCTGCATTCGATTTAAAAATGTTGGATGAAATTATTCCTGGAATTGGTACCCAAAGAGAAATTGTTACATGGTCTCATAAAAAAGTGAATGAGGTAGGAGCTTATCAAAGATTTGATATAAACAACGGTCATGTTGTAGCTGTTATTACAAATAAAACATTTAAAGGTTTAATGTCTGCTGCAAGAGCAACAAATACGGTTAGACCAATTTTAATGAACCAGAAGAAAGCAGCTGTCATAAATAAAACAATGACTGGTGCAACATTAGCAGATATTGCAACATCTACAAAACAAACTGTTAGCACAGCTTTTGCAATTTCAATGCAATCTCCAATTATTACAACTGTAGGTTTTGAGCCTATAATAGTAGGGGCAATGTATTCTGCAAAAGAGAATACTCTTTTTAATAATATTGAGGGAGGAAAAGGAGTTTTTGCTTTTGTTGTCTCAAAAAGAGAAGCACCAGTTGCTTTATCAAATTATGATTCTTACAGAAATAGATTAGCGAGTACAAGAAAATCTCAAACAGGTCTAATGTACAACGCTATTAAAGAAGCTGCAGCAATTGTAGATAATAGAGGTTCTTTTTACGGAATTGAATAATTAGAAACTTTAACATATAAAAAAACCGAATCAATTAATTGATTCGGTTTTTTTATTTTTCTATTTTAAGTAAATTAGTTATCCATTCATAGAGATTAAAAACTCTTGATTGTTCTTAGAAAATTTAATTCGTTCGTTGATAAATTCCATCGCTTCAACAGGATTCATATCAGCAAGATATTTTCTTAATACCCACATACGTTGAACCATTTTTTCATCTAACAATAAATCATCTTTTCGTGTACTAGATTTAATTAAATCAATAGCAGGATAAATACGTCTATTAGAAATATTTCTATCTAATTGTAATTCCATATTACCAGTTCCTTTAAATTCTTCGAAAATTACTTCGTCCATTTTAGAACCAGTTTCTGTTAATGCAGTAGCAATAATAGTTAAAGAACCACCACCTTCAATATTTCTTGCAGCTCCAAAGAAACGTTTTGGTTTGTGTAGTGCATTTGCATCAATACCACCAGATAATATTTTTCCAGAAGCAGGAGCAACAGTATTGTAAGCTCTTGCTAAACGAGTAATAGAATCTAAAAGAATGACAACATCATGACCACATTCTACTAACCTTTTTGCTTTTTCTAAAACAATGTTAGCAACACGTACATGTTTGTCAGCTGGTTCATCAAAAGTAGAAGCAACTACTTCTCCTCGAACACTACGTTGCATGTCTGTAACCTCCTCTGGTCTTTCGTCTATTAATAAAATAATTTGATATACTTCTGGGTGATTTGCTGCAATGGCATTGGCAATATCCTTTAGAAGCATTGTTTTACCTGTTTTAGGCTGTGCTACAATCATTCCACGTTGTCCTTTTCCTATTGGAGAAAACAAATCGATAATTCTTGTAGATAGTGAACTTCCTTTTTCTGCCAAGTTAAATTTCTCTTCAGGAAATAAGGGTGTTAAATGTTCGAAAGAAACTCTGTCTCTAACAATATTAGGATTTAATCCGTTAATTTTCGATACTCTAATTAAAGGGAAATATTTCTCACCTTCTTTAGGTGGACGAACATTTCCTTTAACGGTATCTCCCGTTTTTAAACCAAATAATTTTATTTGAGATTGCGATACATAAATATCATCTGGCGATGATAAATAATTATAATCAGAAGAGCGTAAGAAACCATACCCATCTGGCATCATTTCTAAAACACCTTCACTTTCTATAATACCATCAAATTCGAAATCTGGATCTTTATAGCGTGTATTGCTTTTATTTCCTTTAGAAACTTTTTCTTTTGGTAGATTGTTTCTGTTTTTATTTTGAATGTTATTGTTTTTTTGTCTTGGGGTATTCTGTTTAGAATGTACCAGATTTTTGTTTTCAGTCTCTTCTTCAGCAACAGTTTCTTCAATATTACTTGCTTTTTCTTCGGTTTCTTTAACTTCAGGTTTAGCTGCAATTACTATTTCTCTAGGAGTTGGTTTAATCTTTTGATTGTTCTCTTCTTTTCTAACTGGAGTTGGTTTTTCATCAGTATTTTGATGGATAACTTTTTTCACGACTCTTCTTCTTTTTGGTTTTTCAACCTGAGGTTTTTCTTGATTAGAAAGGTTTGCTGCCTGAGTATCTAAGATTTGATATACAAGATCTAATTTTTTTAGTTGACTTGTTTTAGAAAGTCCAATTGTTTTTGAAATTTCTTGTAATTCTGTAAGTGTTTTTTCTTTTAGTTCAGTGATTTCGAACATTTTTACATTATTAAATTAATATAGTGAGATTTTTCTTAAGTAGTTAAGAAGATGAATTAAATTTTTTTGGGTCAGTATTGTTAAGCTTTATCTTAAAGCTATAGTTGTGTAGTTGAACTGTAAGCAAATATATGTAATTATTTTTAACTACAATATTTCTTTTTAAAAAAAGAAAGTTTTACTTTTGTTCTCCAATTATTAACAATGATACAAAGAATTCAAACACTATATTTATTAGTTGCCGCAATATTTTCTGGCGGATTGATTTTTGTATTTAATTTATGGACAGAGAAGTCAGGTAAAGTGCTTTCTGTACCTAATTTAATAAATGAATCATCAACACTTTTAAAAACAATATTATTTGCATACATACTTTCGTCTTTACTATCTGTAATTACAGTTTTCTTATTTAAGAAGAGACAATTACAATTTGTTTTAGGTAGAGTTAATATGTTAATCAACTTCTATTTATTAGGTATTCTTATATATGTGTCGCTAACAGTATCTGGAGAAGCTTTGGTTTCTGAGAAGGGTATTGGGATGTTTATACCAATTATTGTTATTGTAATGTTAGCATTGGCTAATAAAGCAATAAAAAAGGATGAAGATCTCGTGAAATCTGCCGACAGATTAAGGTAAACCTAACATCTTAGTATATTTAGTGCGAAAAAACCGAAGTTTAATACTTCGGTTTTTTAGTTTTTATAAAGTAAATATTTAAATAAATAGTAATTTTATTGTTTTTACGCGTTTTTACTTTTTTAAAATTGATAAAAATATCATCCGAAATAATTTTTTGTAGTTTGCTGAAAAAATAAATGATTGTTTAAGTCGATTATAAAAATCATTAAATCAGAGTATTAAAGCAAAACCCCTCGTAAATAGGGAGATGAAAAAAACCCATAAATGGGTATTGTGGAAACTTATTTAGTAATATATATTTGTAGAGCAATTAATTGTGAAAGGAAAATTTTGTATAAATTCTAATGCAAAAACAGGAACAAAAATTAAAATTGAATTGCCAATTTTAGAAAAAAAATAGACTAACCACGCATAGCCAATTCAATAACTTCCATCTCTTTTAGTTGCTCTTTATCAATTGTAAAGCGAATCATAGTTCTTACTTTATGAAAACCATGATTTCCTGCAGCACCAGGATTTAAATGGAGTACATTTAGTTTTTTGTCATATTGTATTTTTAGAATATGAGAATGACCACAAATAAATACTTGTGGTGTGTTTTGTTGTAATCCTTCTCTAACTCGTTGGTTATATTTGTTAGGATAACCACCAATATGAGTCATCCAAACGGTTACATTTTCAACCCTAAATTTGTGATCTAACGGGAATTCTAATCGAGCATTCACATCATCAATATTTCCATAAACAGCTCGTAAAGGTTTCAAAGACTTAATGGTGTCAGTTACATGTAAATCGCCAATATCTCCAGCATGCCAAACTTCATCAGCTTGTTGTACAAATTTCAATATTTGTTCATCAATATAACTATGGGTGTCAGATAATAGAAGAATCTTTTTCACGTTTTAAATATGCTTATAACCAAATAAATTTATGTAATTTTGGTTCTTACAAAAGTACTGTTTTTTTGAGATATTTTATAGAACTTTCATATCAAGGTAAAAACTATCATGGTTGGCAAATACAACCAGACGCAAACTCCATTCAAGAAGAACTTAATAAAGCAATAAGTACAGTTTTACAAGAAGAAATTAGTATTGTTGGAGCTGGTAGAACAGATACAGGAGTTCATGCGTCACAGATGTTTGCTCATTTTGATTCTACTACTGAATTGAGTAAAAATAGTGTATTTAAATTTAACTCAGTTTTGCCAGAAGATATTGTTGTTCATGATGTACAAAAAGTTGCTGATGAAAAACATGCACGGTTTGATGCGCTTACCAGAAGTTATGAATATAGAATTTGGTTAGGAAGAAATCCTTTTTTGTTAGAAACTACGTGGCAATTATTTCATCAAAAGTTAGATGTAGAAGCGATGAACCAAGCAGCGAAAATTTTGTTAGAATATGAAGATTTTCAAGCATTTTCTAAAGTAAAAACAGAAGTAAAAACATTTAATTGTAAGGTTGTAAAAGCAGTGTGGACACAAGAAGGGAATCAATTAATATTTAACATAACTGCCAATCGTTTTTTAAGAAATATGGTTAGAGCAATTGTAGGTACTTTAGTTGATGTGGGTAAACATAAAATTACCAATCAAGATTTTAGAACTATTATTTTGAGTAAAGATAGAGCAACTGCAGGATTATCAGTTCCGGCAAAAGGGTTGTTTTTAACAGAAATTACTTATTAATTATGAGTAAAAAAGAGTCAGGAAAAGCATTTGACGCAAAAATATTCATGAGAATTTTAGGCTTTGCAAAAAGCTATAAAGCTCATTTTGTAATTGCAACTATTGCTGTTGTGGCTACTGCATTTTTATCAGCGTATAGACCTTATTTACTTAAAGAAGCCGTAAAAGATTTTACCACAAACAAAAATGAAGCTACTTTATTAGATTACACATTATTAATGCTTGTTGTTTTAATAGCAGAAGTAGTTTTACAGGTATTGTTTATTTATTTAGCCAATTGGATTGGGCAGCATATAATTAGAGATATGCGCGCAAAAGTATTTAAACATATTCTACAATTTAAAATGTCGTATTTTGATACAACATCTGTTGGTAGGTTGGTAACAAGAGTCGTTTCTGATATCGAAACTATTGCCAGTTCATTTAGCCAAGGATTGTTTATGATTCTTAGCGATATTCTAAAAATGTTGGTTGTAATAGTTGTTATGTTGTTGATGAATTGGCAATTAGCATTAATTGCGTTGGCGGTTTTGCCCATATTAATTTACGCAACAAAAATATTCCAGATTGCTATAAAATCTACCTTTCAGGAAGTAAGAACTCAGGTTGCAAATTTAAACGGATTTGTACAAGAAAGAGTTACCGGAATGAAAATTGTCCAGCTTTTTAGTAGAGAAAAAATAGAGTATGAAAAGTTTATGGATATAAACGATAAACATAAAAAAGCGCATGTAAAAGCAGTTTGGTATTATTCTATTTTCTTTCCAGTAGCAGAAATATTATCGTCAATCGCAATCGGATTGTTAGTTTGGTACGGAGGTTTACAATCTATAAATAATGTAAATGTTGAGCCAGGAGAAATAATGAGTTTTATTATGATGACAGAAATGTTGTTTAGACCTCTTCGTCAAATTGCTGATAAATTTAATACGTTACAAATGGGAATTGTTTCTGGGGAACGTGTTTTTGCTGTGATGGATACGCAAAGTAGTATTGATAAAAACGGAACTATTGTCGCTAATCATTTACAAGGAAAAATTGAATTTAAAGAGGTGAGATTTAGTTATATAAAAGATGAAGAAGTTTTAAAAGGAATTTCTTTTCAAGTAGAAAAAGGACAAACAGTTGCCATTGTTGGTGCAACTGGAGCAGGAAAATCTACAATTATCAATTTAATCAATCGTTTTTATGAAATCAATTCTGGCGAAATTTGTGTTGATGATGTTTCTGTAAAAGAGTACGATATTAATACTCTTCGAAATCAAATTGCCATTGTTTTACAAGATGTATTTTTGTTTTCAGATTCCATTTTAAATAACATCACGTTAAAAAACGAAGAAATTACATTTAAAGAAGTTCAAGAAGCAGCAAAACAAATTGGTATTCACGATTTTATTATGACATTGCCTGGAGGATATCATTATGATGTAAAAGAAAGAGGAGCCATGTTATCATCTGGTCAAAGACAATTAATTTCGTTTTTAAGAGCTTATGTTAGCAAACCAAGTATTTTAATTTTAGACGAAGCAACATCGTCTGTAGATTCTCATGCAGAGCAAATGATTCAATATGCAATGGACACCATTACAAAAGGAAGAACCTCCATTGTAATTGCGCACAGATTGGCAACGATTAAAAAGGCCGATAAAATTATTGTAATGGATAAAGGATTAATAGTTGAAGAAGGGACACATAAACAACTGCTAAAAAAATCTGAGGGGTATTACAAAAATTTGTATGAAAAGCAATTTAGTAGTGTAGAAATGGTTTAATTTAAATCTTCTTTTATTTTTTGTTTTAATTCATTGTAATCTGAATACAAATCAAAAGTTCCATCTTTTATATAAGATATTTCTCCGGTCTCTTCAGAAACCAATAAACACAAAGCATCCGTTTTTTCAGTAACGCCAATTGCCGCTTTATGACGTAAGCCAAAACGAGCAGGAATTTTTTCGTTAGATAATGGTAAAACTACACGAGTTGCTACAATAAAATTATCTCTAATAACAGTTGCTCCATCATGTAACGGACTGTTTTTGTAAAAAATACTTTCTAAAATTGCTTCATTGACAACAGCATTCATTTGATCTCCATTATTTGCTAAAAAATCTAAGTTATTTGTGCGTTCTAGAACAATTAAAGCACCAGTTTTTGTTTTAGATAATTTAATACAAGAATTCACAACGGTTTCTACATCTGTTTTTAATTCAACATCTGTATTTAAGAATTTTAATTGCTTTAAAAAACTTCTTTTAGATGAGAAATTTGTGGTCCCAATCATTAATAAAAACTTTCTAATTTCTTGTTGAAATACAATGATTAACGCAATAACTCCACCACTTAATAAATAGCCTAAAATACCGCTTAACATTTCCATTTTAAGCGCTTGTGTTACTTTCCAAATCAAGAAAATAAATGCAATTCCTATAAAAATATTAATAGCTACAGTACCTTTTAAAAGTTTGTAGATATAGTATAACAATGCAGCAACTAGAAGTATGTCTAGAATGTCTAAAAAAGAAAAATCAATAAAGTCTAACATAAATTATTTGCTGATTTTGTAAATGTACAGAAAAATCAAGACAGTTGCTCAACAATTTTAATAGCTTCCATAGCTTCTTTCACATCATGAACACGCAAAATATTTGCGCCATTTAATAAGGCAATTGTATTTGCAGAAGTGGTTGCGTTTAATGCTAATTGTGGAGTTGTTTCTAAAGGTTTATATAACATCGATTTTCTAGAAATTCCTACTAAAATTGGAGTAGCTAAATTTTTAAAAAGTGATAAATTCTTCAACAACTCATAATTATGTTCTATGGTTTTTCCAAAGCCAAAACCAACGTCAATAAGCACATCGTTTACTTTTAATTGATGTAATTTAAAAATTTGTTCGGCAAAAAAAGAAATTACTTCTTTAGTAACATCATCATATTTTGGGTTTTGTTGCATGTTTTGTGGAGTCCCTAACATGTGCATTATAATATACGGAACTTGTAATTTTGCAATCGTGTTGAACATTTCAGTATCCATTTTCCCACCAGAAATATCGTTGATTATTGCTGCGCCAGCTTCAATAGTTTTTTGCGCAATAGTACTTCTAAAAGTATCAACTGAAATAAGTATCTCAGGAAAATTATATACTAATAATTTGATGATTGGAACAATACGTTGTAATTCTTCTTCTTTAGAAATATGTTTTGCTCCAGGTTTAGAAGAATACGCGCCAACATCTATAAAAGCTGCTCCTTCTAAAAGCATTTTTTCTACTTGTTGTAAAATAGCAGTATCGTTTTTGTATTTGCCGCCATCAAAAAAAGAATCTGGAGTGATATTTAAAATCCCCATCACTTTTGGAGAAGAAATATCAATCAATTTACCTTTACAATTAATGGTCATCATTAACGAACAACTTTATGAATTACATGCGTTTTTTTTGGAGCTTTATAGTGTTGCATTTTTTGCATTAATCCTTTTACAGTTGTATCTACCAACAACAATTCTCTGTTTTGTGGTTTTAAATAACCTTCTTTAACCATTACATTTAATTGCTGTAATGTGTGGTCAAAGAAACCATTAATATTTAAGATTCCAATTGGTTTTTGTTCTATCTGTAATTGTCCTAAAGTCAAAGCTTCAAACAGTTCATCTAAGGTTCCAAATCCGCCAGGTAAGGTAATATAACCATCAATAAGTTTGCTCATAATTACTTTACGATCGCTCATTTTTTTGGTGATAATCAATTCAGTAACTTCTCTATGAACAACTTCTTCTTTTTCTAATAACTTAGGAATTACTCCAATTACTTTGCCGTTTTCTTTAAGAATTGTGTCTGCAATAACGCCCATCATTCCAATTTTTCCTCCGCCATAAACCATTGTAATGTTGTTTTTTACAAATTCTTTTCCTAATTCAATTGCTGCTTCTTTATATACAGAATTAAACCCAATACTAGAACCACAAAAAACAACTACTTTTTTCATACAGTATAAATTCTAAATTTCTTCTGTAAAAATAAACGAAATGCTTCTAAGATTTACTATTTTTGAGGAAATACTTTTTACAATAAGAAATGCAAAACACCTCAAAACAATACAACGCAGTAGTAGAAGAATGTAGAAGTTTGTTTATAAAAAAAATGAGCGATTATGGTAGTGCATGGCGAATTTTACGGTTACCATCGTTAACAGATCAGATATTTATCAAAGCACAACGTATTAGACAATTACAAGAAAATACTGTCAGAAAAGTTGATGAAGGAGAACGAGGAGAATTTATTGGGATTATCAATTATTCTATTATGGCGTTGATTCAGTTGGAATTAGGTGTTGTAGAAAATCTAGATTTATCTATAGAAGAAGCAACAAAACTGTTTGACAAACATAGTACAATTACTAAAGAATTGATGGATAACAAAAACCATGATTATGGTGAGGCTTGGCGTGATATGCGTATTTCCTCGTTAACAGATTTGATTTTACAAAAATTATTACGAGTTAAAACGATTGAGAATAATAAAGGAAAAACATTGGTTTCTGAAGGTATTGACGCTAATTATCAAGACATGATTAATTACGCAATTTTTGCGATAATTCATATGGGTGAGTAAGTTGTAGAGTTTTTAGAGAGGCAAAGTAACAGAGTTGCAAAGCAAAATATTTCTCATCATTGCGAGGATTTATGCTGAACTTGTTTCAGTAACGAAGCAATCTCTTTGTTAGTTTATATTTTCTCAAGTAAAATTGAGATAAAAATGTATCGAGAAGTATTTAAACAATTACTTACAAAAAATAAATTATGAAACTACTAGTACACATTTCAAGAATCTTTGTCGGAGCGATGTTTATCTTTTCTGGCTTTGTAAAATTGATAGATCCAATTGGTTCTCAATACAAATTCGAAGAATATTTCAGTCAAAATGTATTGGATATGGAATATTTAATTCCGTATGCATTGGCATTTTCTATTATTTTAATTCTTGCAGAAATAATTTTAGGAGTCCTTTTATTATTGGGTTTTAAAAGAAGAGTAACATTATGGAGTTTACTGGTATTAACAATCATATTCTTATTCTTAACCTGGTATTCGGCTTATTACAACAAAGTAACAGATTGCGGTTGTTTTGGAGATGCAATTAAACTAACGCCTTGGGAAACATTCTACAAAAACATACTTCTAATTGGGTTGATTCTCTTAATGCTATTTAGAGCAAAAGACATCAAATCTATTTTTTCTGTAAAGATTTCGCAAGCACTTACAATCTTGTCGTTTGTTTCATTTTTATACATAACTTATTATGTTTTGGTGCACTTGCCAATTATCGATTTTAGAGCGTATGCAATTGGAAATAACATTCCAGAAGGAATGAAATATAAAGATGATGGAGAAATTCCTAAAATTCATGATTTCTATTTAGAAGATGCACAAGCAGATTTAGCTCCAGAAATTTTAGCAATGAATAAAGTGATTTTGATTATTGTACATTCGTTGGATAAAGCTGATAAAAACGGATTTAAAACCATCAAAGAAGTTGCAAATAAAGCAATTGCAAAAGGATATTCTGTGTATGGAGCATCAGCGTCATTTACAGATGAATTATTGTTAGCGAAAGAAAAATATGAGTTGCCTTTTAATTTTTTATTCTGCGACGGAATAACACTAAAAACAATGGTGAGAGCAAATCCAGGAATTATGATGTTACAAAAAGGAACCATAATGGGGAAATGGAATTGGTCTGATGCAGATAAAATTATACTAGAATAAAATGAAACAATTACTACTTGTTTTTATTGGTGGCGGATTTGGAAGCGCACTTCGTTTTTTGTTTGGTAAATTTTTAAACAATTCAGGAACTGGGATTCCGTACGGAACATTTCTAGCCAATATTTTAGGTAGTTTATTTATTGGAATTATTTTAGGTTACGCTGCTAAAAGTGATGCGTTAACAGAAAATCACACCTTGTTGTTAGCAACCGGATTTTGTGGAGGTTTTACAACCTTTTCTACTTTTGCTTATGAAAATCATGTGTTTTTAAAATCAGGAGATTTTACAAGTTTTGCTTTTTATACAATAGCTAGTTTTGTAGTCGGATTTTTAGCTGTTTTTGCAGGAATTTATATTACTAAATAATAAAATCATCTCAATAAAAATTAGAGTTTAGCTGTCAGTTCGAGTGATTTTTTGATTGAAATGAGAAAAATTATATCGAGAACAAATAAAAAATAAGAAATGAACGAAGTTGTCCACTATACATCAGAAGATAAGTATGCAATAATTACGATTGCAAACGGAAAAGCAAATGCTATTTCGCATGAAGTGATAGAAGGTTTAAATGCTGGTTTAGATAAAGCACAACAAGAAAATAGAATAGTTATTCTAACGGGTCAACCAGGGATTTTTTCTGCTGGATTCGATTTAAAGATAATGACTAAATCGCCCGAATCTGCAAAAGAATTGGTTACAAAAGGATCAAGATTATCGTTGCGAATGTTATCGTTTCCAAAACCAATAATCGCTGCTTGTTCTGGTCATGCAATTGCAAAAGGCGGATTTTTATTATTATCTGCAGATTATAGAATTGGAGTAGAAGGCGATTTTAAAATTAGTTTAAATGAAGTGATGATTGGTATGACTATGCATCACGCAGGAATTGCTATTGCAAGAGCAAAATTATCACATACTTATTTAGATAGAAGTGTAAATAATTCAGAGATTTACAATCCAAAAGATGCCATAAAAGCAGGTTTCTTAGATGTAATTGTTCCTGAAGATCAATTGTTGTCTACAGCAATTAAAGTTGCTGGCATGTTTAGTCAATTAAACGAAAAAGCACACGCAGCTACAAAACTAAGAGTGAGAAGACCTCATTTAGATGCTTTAGAGAAAGCAATTGTGTTAGATTTAAAAGGAGATATTTCTTTGAATTCTTAAAAAGAGAGTAGGGAATAGAGAAACAAGACGTTATTTGAGATTTTTGCTGTCGTCGAAATTGTAAAGGTTAACTAATTCGCGGACAAAATTAAGAATATTTAATTTTGTTTATATGAGAAATAACAATCAAGATCTAACCTTAGTTCGTAATTATCTTCAAAAATATCAATTTTTGATATCTGAATACGAATTAGTCAAG
>JBDNGO010000027.1:0-64735 GCA_041689245.1 Flavobacteriaceae bacterium
GCTTCCCTTTGTAAAACATTTAGCTACGCTGAATGCTTCCCTTTGTAAAACATTTAGCTACGCTGAATGCTTCCCTTTGTAAAACATTTAGCTACGCTGAATGCTTCCCTTTGTAAAACATTTAGCTACGCTGAATGCTTCGTTGCTCTTAGCATTTCTCTTTTTCCAAGAGGACCATCCAATCGCTCAACAGAAAAACCAACTTCTTGCATGGCTCTACGAACACTTCCTTTGGCTGAATAAGTTACTAAAATTCCGTCTACTTTTAAAGCATTGTGCATTTTTATAAAAACAGCAACTGTCCATAATTCTGGTTGATGTTCTGCGCCAAAAGCATCAAAATAGATTAAATTAAATTGTTTTTCATCTGTAATATCTTTAAAAAACTGCTTTCTTTTTGTCAACCAAAAATCAGAGTGTATTTCGTGCTTTTCTTCCCAAGTACACTTGTGAATTGTATCAAAAACAACTTCTTGAGTTGGAGCTTTTAATTCTGAAACATAATTTAGTTTAGAAACCTCATCTCTTGTTACCGGAAATGCTTCTACTCCAACATAATTTATTGAAATGTTCTTTTTCTCAGCTTCTAAAAAAGTGATGAAACAATTTAAACCTGTTCCAAAACCGATTTCTAAAATAGAAACTTCTGGCAATACAATTGCATCTAATCCTTTAGAAATAAAGACATGTTTTGCTTCTTGAATTGCACCGTGAATAGAATGATAATTTTCATTCCAATCTGGTAAATGGATCGTTGAAGAACCATCTGAAGTTATCACGATTTCTCTTTTCACAAGGTGTTAAATTATTATTTAGATTTCATTAAAACTCCGTCTGCTTCAAATGCAAATTCTAATTTAGATTTTGTGATTTCAGCAATTTCTTCTTTCGTTTTCCCAGCATCTTCAGCATAATGCTTCAAGTCTGCTACAGAAGTTTCTTCAACAAAAGCTTTACCATTTACAATCACCTCTCTGTCTTTAGAATCTAACGGCATAAAGAATCCGTAGTCTTTAAAACGAACCATTGTTTGTGTTCCGTCTGTTAAATCTAATTTCATCCAACACCCTTTTTTAGAACAAACTTCATCGATTTTTGAAGCAAACTTTACGTTAATTGTATCACCAACTTTCATCAACTTAAATTTATCTAACATCGATTTAGAGTCAATAGCTGCTCCTTTGTTAAAAATCATTGCTCCAAAAGAATCAAATTTTGTAGCTGTTTCTGTTTTTTTAGTATCTTTTTTTTCTGTTGCATTTTCTTTACAAGCTATAAATACCAATAAGAAAACAACACAAATCATTAATAGCTTTTTCATCATTTTAATTTTTAACATATTTACTACAAATGTACGGATTTAAACAATAAAACTCAATATTTTCTGAGGCAAGAACGTTATAAATAACCTACCTTTGCAACATTAAATTTTTGATACAGCATGAATTCAAACATAACAATTAATCCTATTCAAAATTCTAGAATAGACTCAGTAGATTTCAACAATTTACCTTTTGGTACTGTATTTTCTGATCACATGTTTGTATGTGATTATAAAGATGGAAAATGGCAAAACCCAACAATAAAAGCTTACGGACCAATTGAATTAAATCCATCAGCAAAGATTTTTCATTACGGACAATCTATTTTTGAAGGAATGAAAGCATACAAAGATGCTAACAAAAACACATTATTGTTTAGACCTTTAGACAATTGTAAGCGCTTAAACAAATCGGCGGAAAGAATGGTAATTCCACAAGTACCTGAAGATTTATTTATGGATGGTTTAAAAGAATTATTAAAAATTGATAATGCCTGGATTCCTACCAAAGATGAAAGTTCTTTATATGTAAGACCTTTTATTTTTGCAACAGGAAATGGTTTTCATGCATCACCAGCAACTGAATATAAATTTATTATTGCAACTGCCCCTTCTGGCGCATATTTTTCCGGAAAAGTAAAAGTTTTAATTGAGGAAAAATATGCTAGAGCTGCAAATGGCGGAGTTGGTTTTACAAAAGCAGGTGGTAATTATGCAGCACAATTTTACCCAACACAATTAGCTATAGAAAAAGGGTACAATCAAGTTATTTGGACAGACGATACAAATCACGAATATATTGAAGAAGCTGGCGCGATGAATATTTTTATAAGAATAAATGACACATTAATCACGAGTCCAACTTCTGATAGAATTTTAGACGGAATTACACGTAAAAGCATTTTACAGATTGCAAAAGACAGCAATATCCTTGTTGAAGAACGTAAAATCACGGTAACTGAAGTTATTAAAGCGGCTAGAAATGGCAGCTTAAAAGAACTTTTTGGAGCTGGAACTGCAGCAGTAATTTCACCAATTGCTAGTTTTGGATATAAAGATGAAGATTTTGATTTACCAGAATTAGAAACTTCTTATGCATCTCAATTAAAAAAGAAAATTACAGACATCCAAACTAATAAGGTTGATGATCCTTATGGCTGGAGAGTTCAATTGTAATTAACTTCTATAAAATAGTAAAAGCATCAATCTTAGATTGATGCTTTTTTTGTAGCTTTCAGTTTTAAAAACCATCTATAATGAAACTAAAAATATGTTACTTCTTTTTTATATTTATGGCTGTTAGTTGTAAAGTCGAAAATAGGTCAACAGAAATAATTGAAGCTCCTAAACCAAATCAATACATTACTGTTTTGGGAATTGCTCAAGATGCTGGTTATCCACATATTGGTTGTCAAAAAGAATGTTGTATCAATTATTACAACGGAACTAATAAAAGAAAAAGTGTCGTTTCTTTAGGTTTGGTTGATCTTGAAAACCAACAAAAATGGCTATTTGAAGCTACTCCAGACATGCACACACAGTTAGCAGAGTTAGAGCAAAATCATTTAAAAAAAGAAACAATTATTGACGGTATTTTTCTGACTCATGCTCATATCGGTCATTACACTGGCTTAATGTATTTTGGTAGAGAAGGGTTCGGAAAACAAGGGACAAAAGTGTATGCGATGCCAAAAATGAAAACGTATTTAGAAGAAAACGGACCTTGGAGTCAATTGGTTTCATTAAAAAATATTGCATTGCAAAAATCACAAAATGATTCAACTATTGTTTTAAACAACAGACTAAAAGTTACACCGTTTTTAGTTCCGCATAGAGATGAATTTTCTGAAACAGTTGGTTATAAAATTGAAGGAACAAAAAAAACTGCGTTGTTTATTCCGGATATTGACAAATGGCACAAATGGAAACGGAATATTATTGAAGAAGTTAAAAAAGTAGATTACGCCTTTTTAGATGCCACTTTTTTAAATCAAAAAGAAGTGAAAAGAGCCATTACTGAAGTTCCTCATCCATTTACAGAAGAAACAATAGATTTATTTAAAAATGAATCTTTAGAAACAAAAAATAAAGTGATTTTTATTCACTTTAATCATACAAACCCTACACTTCAAGAAAACAGTAAAGAACGAAAAGAAATTGAAAAACTAGGTTTTAGATTTGCCTCTGTGGGAATGAATTTAGAATTATAGTTTGGCTTGCTTCTAAACTTAAACTCTGTTAACTTCGCTAACTCCTAATATAAAACATTTAAATGGTCAATATCATTAAGTTAGGCAAAGTGTAACAAAATGGTGTAACACTTTTAAAAAAAATCTAATTTAATGTATCTTGCCGACCTATTTAAAGTTGAAAATAATGGGATACAACAAAATGCTAAATTATATTAAGGCTGTATTAGAAAATATACCAACTGGCTGGTTAAGTTTAACAACCCATAGACTAGATATTTATGATGAAAAATTGGCCAAAACTCAATTCTTAGAGCAGTTTAAAACCTTATTTAATGCCAATAATTATGAATCATTGGCTCTTAGTGAATTGCCCACTGCTTTCGACTATATTCGATTAGGTCATCCATTATCTTGTATACTAGAATGGGTAATTGCTAACTTAAATAATCTAAAACCAGATAATGTAATCAGTTTTTCTTCAAAGACAGTTCCTGTTTTGGCAATTCTAAGAAAAAACTTATTAGATAATAAAAACACCCAAATCATTTATACAGGTGAATTACCAGAGTTTTTTGATGTTGAAATACTACAGCGTATTTATGGTTATAAATTCGATTTAAAGAATATTGAAAAGACAGAAGATATTTCTGGGTTTGATGGCAGTACCATTTTCATTTCACAAGAAGATAAAATTGGCATTGTTAATCTAAACCCAAATATTGACTTTTTTATTAGTATTCATGCTCCCTTAGGAAGTATTTTATTAGTAAATGGTGAACAGAATGAAAGTTACATCTCAGATGTTCAGCATGTCCGAAGAAGAGAGACCATTGCAATGACTCCAGCCAATTCTCTTACTGCCTTAAAGGCGCTAATAGAGAAGTCTCCTTTTGAAAATAAGAAAAATAATTTAGCGCCAAATACTGGTGCTGAGCTAAGCCGAAGTAAATTACTTGTCTTAGATTCAATTAAAGAAATTACTGGCACCAATACAAAGGCACTAATTGGTTCTAGTGGACTATCTATTCAGTATGCGATATTAATGGGGCTAATTCACGATGCACTAGAAAAACATAAAGGAAAGGCGATCAAAATTGTAGTGCCCCCAAATTGTTATGGTGGTACAAATGACCAAGCAAGACGAGTTGCTGCCTGCATTGATAATGTTGAAGTGTTGGATTTACTAGTTGATGGCGATAACGATATGATTCAAAGTATTGATATCGTTTTAGATAAAATTGCTAACGAAAATGCTATTCCTTACATAATCGCTGAAATTCCGACAAACCCTAGAGTTGAAGTTCCAGATCTTATAAAATTAAAAGATGTTTTAACTACAGTCCGTAAAACGGCAACTGGTGAAATTGCTATCGATCCAGTTTTTATTTTAGATCAAACATTTTGTCCTAATGTGCACTTTTTAAGTGAAGATAAAATCCTTTCAACGGTTAGAACTATTTCATTTGCTAGTGGATCGAAATTTCCAAGTGGCGGGCAATGTACTGCTGGTTACTGTGTGGGAAATAATAAAACTAAAGCTTTGATGGAAAAAATAGAAAAGCATCTAAGGCTTTGTGATAACGAGGCTACAAGTCTTCAAATGGAAATATTGGCAAAACAATTGCCTTCAATGAATCAAAGAATTCATGATGCGTATAAAAATACACGTGAATTTGTAAACTTCATCAAAGAGACTTTACCAGCTGCGAAAATCAATTTTGTCTCAGAAGAATTGGCACAAGAAGGATTTACCCCTTCTGTATTTTCATTAGACCTTCCCACTAAAGGTAATACTGATGAAGAAAAAGAATCTTACAAAAGAGCATTAAATCTTAAATTAATAAATTTAATGATTACAGAAATTCCCCATGAAAGTAAGTACTGTGTAAGTTATGGGCAATTAAAAGGATGCTATTGGACTATACCGGCAACATCTACTCAAGGTACAACTAAAGAAGGCGACAAAGATTATATTGCCCGTGTAGCACTTTCTCCTAGCCTGAATCTTGAACTTCATAAAAAAGTCTTTTTAAAATTTGTTGAAACAATTTGACCATGAGGGAGGTGGTGAGAGTCTCCCAACTTATTCATAGTATTGAGTGATTTTTTATACTACAGAATCAAAATACAGTGCTTAACAACGCATATAAAAAAATACGCCAATTTTGCTATATTAGGGTTCTCTCCCTATTTAATGAACAAAATATGATATCTGAAAAATTCGTCTCCGTAAAAAGACGTACTTTTCATATACAAGGCAATTAGCTAAAAATTAATATTTTACTTTTTTAAAATCTCCCCAATATTTGGTTTAAAATAATTTGGTCCTTTTAGCACTTTACCATCTTCTCTATAAATTGGTTTTCCATCTTCTCCTAACTTACTCATATTGCTACGTTGAATTTCATTAAAAACTGCTAAAATTTTATCTTGCATTCCGTGTTCTATAATTGTACCACATAAAATGTATAACATATCGCCTAAAGCATCTGCAACCTCAACTAAATCATTGTTTTGAGCAGCTTCTAAATATTCTTCGTTTTCTTCTTTCATCAAATTAAAACGCAACATATTTCTGTCTTCTCCAATATGTGCAACTGGTGTGCTGTTCATTCCTAATTTAAAAGCGGTGTGAAATTCGTGTACTGCAGCGATTCTTTTTTTCATGTGTGGTTGTTTTATATTTTATTCTTAGGTGTTATTTCTACGGTCTATAAAGCAAGTAATCTGTTTTGAGTCAAATTTCTGTTTATAATGGATTCCTGCCTTCGCAGGAATGACATCCCATTTGTTTATTTTTTATTACTTCAAGTAAAATTTTTTTTCATTAGAAAAAAGAAATTAGTATCGAGATGTTTCTTTCTTCAATATGTTCTCAATATAATTTTTCCTCAGTCTTATCAGAAAAACCACTCGAACTGACATTCTCTCTTTATGTTGCTTTTTTTAAGAGCCAAGCAGGCACAATCTTTAATACAAAGGCAATCAATGCCCAACGTTTAGAAATATATGCTACTCTTTTTTTCTTTTTGATTGCCGAATAAATTTGTTTTGTAGCTTTGTTTAAATCTACCATCCAAAAAATATCGTCGCCTAAAGCCATTGCCGTGTCAATAAATCCGGGACGAATATCGGTAATAAATACTTTTTTAGATTTTATTGATTTTGTTTTGATATACAAACTTTCTAAAAATGCTTTTTGATATGCTTTTGATGCAAAATAATCAGGCGCAGCTCTATTTCCTCGTATAGATGCAATAGATGAAATTCCTACTAAATGACCAAATTGTTGTTCTTTAAATAGCTTATACGCCAACGCATATAATTTTGTTACTCCTAACACATTCGTATTTATCGTTTGTTGCAATAAATTCCAATCTAATTTCGGATTTACAAAACCAACCCCTGAAGACTGCACAATTAAATCTATGGTTTTAAACTCTGCTACAATTTCATTGAATACTTTTTCTACATCTTCTACCTGCTGAATATCGTTTTGTTTGACAACAATTTGATTTGGATATTTATTCTCTAATTCTTCTAATAATTCTAATCTTCTACCAGTTACAGCAACTTTATATTTATTTTTTACTAATATTTCTGTTAGAGATTTTCCGATACCAGATGTTGCTCCAAAAACAATTGCTGTCTTCATTTAATTTGTATTTTTGCTTAAAAATACAAATTTATGTTTACCAAAGGTCAATTAATTTTTGCTGGTTTTTTTGTTATCGCTTTTACTTTTTTTATGATTTGGAGTTATAAAAAAGATATTGTTAATCATAAAAAATATTACAAAAACACTGCTTTAAAAGTTGGTTTTTGGATAGTTTTGTCTGTTGTAATTTTTAGTGCTATTAGAATCTATAGTAAAAGTTAGCTACTTATTTATTTATTTTTCTACTATTTTTAACTCTATTCCACGCAATTTTATTTCGTTGTGTATACAATACAAAGCAACCAATATCTAACAAAAAGTAAACCAAGCTAATTCCGCTTGGCGCGTTATTACTTGGTAAAAATTCAAAAATACCAAAAGCTGTATCTGGCCATTTCCAAGCTCCATAAGCTGGACCACCAATTTCTAAAACGGCAACAACAACATACATTGTTAAAAAGAACATTCTGTCTTTAGGTCTTTTTAAAAGTAGCACATAAACTCCCAGTGTCATTACAAAACCAAATACATCATTAAAAAAATACAAATATCCTAAAGCAAATAATGAAATAAGTATATATAAAAACCTTTCTAATACTTTGTGATGTTTTCTCACAAGTGATGCTTTAGAAAAAGCGTACACTCTACCATAAACTGCTGCATGACCAAAAGGAACGTATAATGGAACATTTCCTAACCTATACGTATACATTTCTAAATACATTGAGAAAAAATATTCTCCAATAAAACCTAGAATTACAGCATAAATCATTAATTCTTTTGTTCTTTTTACCGATCTAGAATACATCCAATAAAAAGCCAATAACATTAAAATATTTGTAACAATCTGATTGTATTCAAACCGTTCTGCTAAATGAACACTATCTAAGTATAAAGCAGCAACGAACACAAAAAACAAACCTATCTTTCTATTAAATAGCTTGATTATTTTTTTTAAATCTGCTTTCGGAATTGAAGAAAAAACCATCATCTTTTAATAACAAAAACAATCTATTGTATGATCATTTACTATTCCGGTTGCTTGCATAAAAGCATACACAATAGTTGAACCAACAAATTTAAATCCTCGTTTTTTTAAATCTTTAGAAATTGTATCTGATAGCGTTGTTGTAGCTGGAATATCTTCTCGTTTATGAATCGTATTTACAATTGGTTTTCCATCAACATAACTCCAAATAAATTTAGAAAACGAACCAAATTCTTTTTGAATTTCCATAAATAATTTTGCATTTGTTATCGCTGATTTTATTTTTAATTTATTTCTTATAATTCCTGCGTTTTCTAACAATGAATTGTATTTACTTTCTGGATAGGCTGCTATTTTTTGATAATCGAAATGATCAAAAGCTTCTCTAAAATTTTCACGCTTTTTTAAAATAGTTATCCAACTTAATCCTGCCTGAAAAGATTCAAGCAACAAAAATTCAAATAAGGTTTTATCATCGTAAACTGGTTTTCCCCATTCATTATCATGATAGTCAATATATAACGGATTTTCATGTACCCAAAAACATCTATTCTGCATTAATATTGAATTTTTATTGGCTTAATTGCTTCTTGTCTTTCATTTACATAATCGTGTTTTCCGTCACCAAAATAACCAGCTTCTTCTAACATAATTCTGATATCTTTTTGCCATTCTTTAATTGCTACGGTAACATTTAATTCTATGGCATAGACTGTGTTTTTATGTAGCGGATAATCTCCACGAACTGGAACTCCGCCTTGAGAATCCCACATTCCAATAGTTGTCCCAGAGCTATGGCCAAAATTACCTAAAGGATGAGAATAAATTGATGGTTTTAATCCTTCTTTTTTTGCTTGATTTAATGATGCTAATAAAATTTCGTTTCCTGTTTTACCTGTTTCCATATTGGTTGTTAAAATGTCTTGCAAACGGTTTCCTTTTGCAAAAGCTTCTGATAAAAATGTTGGCACTTCGTTTTCACCTTTTTCTAAAACATATGCATGTTGCTGACAGTCGGTATTTAATCCAACATAACTTATTCCGAAATCGCAATGCAATAAATCTCCAGGTAAAATTACTTGACTGCTTTTGGTTTTTGAAAATGAATAAATATGTGATTGTAATGGTTCTTTACTTCGCTGAATATCTACAGTTGGATGAAACCAAGTATCTAACCCTAGATCTGTAACTTTTTGACGCATCCACCAAACAACATCATCTGTAGTTGTTTCTCCGGGTTTTATCACATTATTCGTAAAAGCTTCATCAATAATATCGTGCGTGACTTTAACTAATTTTTGAAATAACTCCATTTCTTTTGATGTTCTTGTTTCAATCCAACCAATTGCTAGTTTTTCTGCGGATACAATTTTATTTTGATTTGCCTTCGAAAGATTTTCTACAAATTCATCATGATCGGTTTTTACTAATCCATCTGCCAACGCAAAATGCTTAGAAATATTTACACCAATTTTAGTTGGATTTCTTTCTTCGATAATTCTATTCAACGCTTTCCATTGATTTGGTTCTTTCTCTTTATTCCAAGCCGATTTTATGCTTTCACCAACATCGTATCTTGCTACAGCCAATTTCTCTATGGTGTTTTTTTCTTTATTTCTATAAAAAACCAAAATAGTTCTTCGTCTTGCATTTAACCAAACCGAAGGCAACATGGTTTTAATTACTGGATCTTCGTTGTATTCTCTAGAAATTACAACCCACATATCAATATTGGTTTCGTCCATTAATTTTGGAAGCAAGTTATTAAAACGATCTTCAATAATTTCGTCTCGTAATATTGCTCTATCTTTTTCGTCTAAAATGTTATAGGTAGTTTTTTTGTTTTCTTGTTGATTGCAAGAAACTAAAATAGTCACTATAAATAATTGGAATATAATTTTACGCATGTTAAATAAGTTTGATGTTGAAAATTAATGTTAAAACTCGAATAAATCAATGTTTTTTAAAATCTTTTTTCGACCTTTATTAAATAAATTACTGATTATGAAACAACTAAAACTTTGTTTTTACTTAATTACTTTTACTTTTTTTGTTGTTAGTTGTGGTTCTTATCCAACAAAAAATAATTCAACTGTAAAAGAAGAACCTGTTGTAATTGCCAATGAAGCATTACAATACGAGATTATAATTATAGATATAGGATTTACTACTTATTTAAATACAATTGCTAGAACAAAAGAGTACTATTCAGAATCGTACCTAAAGAGTAAAAATAGAGTCTATGTAAGTGTTTGGAATGATAGAGCTAGAAATCCTCAACGATACAATTCTAGTATTTATGAAAACATTATAGATTACGAACCTAGTGTAGATTATGGTTTAGATGTAAATTATAAATTATATTGGTATTTTAAATTTGCAGAAAATAAATACAGAATGAAGCTTACTTATTAAGTACCCTTTTCTTTTTTTATAACTTATAAAACTATAGTTGTATTTGTTTTTTTCATCCGCAGAAAAATCTTCTCTAGAAGTTTCTTGCCAAATTTTAGTGTCAATTTCTGGAAAAAAAACATCAGCATCAAAAGAATGATGCACTTGTGTAATATCTAATTGATCTACTAAATTAGAAGCCATTGCTTGCTTGTAAATTTGTGCGCCACCAATCATAAAAATGTATTTATCAGACTTGGCAACCTCAATTGCTTTGTCAATACTATCAACCACAATACAACCTTCTGATTTGTAGTTTTTATTCCTCGTGATTATTACAGTTGTTCTTTTTGGTAATGGTTTACCAATAGATTCAAACGTATTTCTACCCATTAAAATATGATGTCCAGAAGTTACCTTTTTAAAGCGTTTTAAATCGGCTGGTAAATGCCAAATTAAATCATTGTTTTTCCCTAATGCATTGTTATTTGCAATTGCTGCAATGATGGTTATTGTACTCATAATTAAACCGCTACTTTTCCTTTAATATGTGGATGTGGATTGTAATCTACCAACTCAAAATCATCAAAAGTAAAATCGAAAATTGATGTAATATTTGGGTTGATTTTCATTGTTGGCAAAGGTCTTAACTCTCTAGATAATTGCAAATCTAATTGCTCTTGATGATTGTTATAAATATGTGCATCACCAAATGTGTGGATAAATTCTCCAGCTTCATAACCACAAACTTGAGCCATCATCATTGTAAACAACGCATAACTTGCTATGTTAAAAGGAACGCCTAAAAAAATATCTGCGCTTCGTTGATATAATTGACAAGATAATTTTCCGTCTGAAACATAAAACTGAAAGAAAGCATGACAAGGCGGCAAAGCAGCTTTTCCGTTTGCAACATTTTCAGAAAATGAAACCGAGGTGTCTGGTAAAACTGATGGATTCCATGCAGAAACTAACATTCTTCTAGAATTAGGATTGTTTTTTAACGTAGAAATTACTTCTTGTAATTGATCAATATCATCGCTATTCCAATTACGCCATTGATGACCATAAACTGGACCTAAATCTCCATTTTCATCTGCCCAATCGTTCCAAATTCTTACACTATTTTCTTGTAAATACTTAATATTAGTGTCGCCATTTATAAACCATAACAATTCATAAATAATAGATTTTAAGTGTAATTTTTTGGTTGTAATCATCGGGAAGCCTTCACTTAAATCAAATCGCATTTGATAACCAAAAACACTTTTTGTTCCTGTACCAGTTCTATCTCCTTTTTCGTTTCCGTTTGCTAAAACGTGCTTCACTAAATCTAAATATTGTTTCATTTTTTTACTAAATATAAGAGAAAATTAAAAAAAGCTTTTTACTTAATAACTCAAATTCTTGTTTTAACCAATAATCATCCCTGCAATTGTAGCTGACATTAATGATGCAATTGTTCCACCAATCAACGCTTTCATTCCAAATTCTGACAACGTTTTTCTTTGACCTGGCGCTAAAGAGCCAATTCCTCCAATTTGGATTCCAATTGATGCGAAGTTTGCAAAACCACACAACATATATGTTGCCATTATAATTGATTTATTATAATTTAAATGCACAGAATTAGCAATATTTTTTAATTCTGCCAATTGTATATAACCAACAAATTCACTTGCTGCTAATTTAATTCCTAACAGTTGACCCATCATTGCTATGTCTTCAGTTGCTACACCAATTAACCACATTAACGGAGCAAAAAGATATCCCAACATAAATTCTAAAGAAAAACTTTGATATGACGTATTTACAGCAATCCAATCATTTAAAGAAGTGATATCTCCAACCCAACCTAAAATTCCGTTTAGCATCGCAATAAAAGCAACAAACACTAATAACATAGCTCCAACATTCATTGCCAGTTTCAATCCTTCTGTAGTTCCATTTGCAATAGCATCTAAAATATTAGAGCCCATTTTTTCTGATGAAACGTTTACATCTGTATTAACTTTTTCTGTTTGTGGATACAATATTTTAGAAATTATAACTGCTCCTGGTGCTGCCATTACAGATGCTGCTAATAAATGTTTTGCAAATTGCAATCTTAAAACAGGATCATCACCACCTAAAAAACCTATATATGCTGCTAAAACTGCTCCGGCAACTGTTGCCATTCCGCCAATCATTACCAACAGCATTTCAGACTTATTCATTTTTTCTAAATAAGCTTTAATCAATAATGGTGCTTCTGTTTGACCAAGAAAAATATTACCTGCAACAGATAAACTTTCTGCTCCAGATATTTTTAACACTTTAGCCAAAGACCAAGCCAGTACTTTTACAGTTTTCTGAATCCAACCTAAATAGAATAATACTGAGGTTAATGCAGAGAAAAAGATAATTGTAGGCAATACTTGAAACGCAAAAATATATCCAAATTTATCCATATCTACGACTAAACCTTCAAACAAAAATTTACTTCCTGCTCTTGTAAAATCTAAAACATTTACAAATAAACTACCAATCCATTCAAATATTTTTTGAACAAATGACACTTTTAACACTCCGACTGCAATTAATAATTGTGCAGACAATCCAATTCCTACAGTTTTCCAATCTATTTTTTTCTTGTTACTAGAAAACAAAAAAGCGATGACTAATAAAGAAATCATTCCTAAAACACCTCTCCATAAGTTGTTTAATGAAAATCCTTGACTTGGACTTATTTCTGTTACTACTTCTGCCCCGGTCTGAGAGAACATTGAAACTGAAATAAAACAAAAAATAATAATTAATATTTTTTTCATAATAGATTGATATTTTAAGAGCGTTTACTTATTTCATCTCTAATTTTTGCCGCTAATTCGTAGTTCTCATTTGCTACAGCAGCGTCTAATTCTTTATATAATTCTTTTAATGATTTTTTTCCTTTGGCTTCTTTAGAAGTTTCTGAAATAATTTCCGCCATCAAATCATCAGTATCTAATTCTGGGGATTCCAACGATAATTCATCTTCTACTTTTAAATAAATTCCTGCTTTATCTAAAATGTTTTCGTAGGTATAAATTGGAGCATTAAATCGAACAGCAATAGCAATAGCATCTGATGTTCTTGCGTCAATAATTTCTTCAACACCCTCTTTTTCTGAAGTTAAACTAGAAAAGAAAACACCATCAACTAATTTATGAATTATAACTTGCTTGATATTGATAAAATATTTGTTTGCAAATGTTTTAAATAAATCGTGTGTTAAGGGTCTTGGAGGTCTAATTTCTTTTTCTAAAGCAATTGCAATAGATTGTGCTTCAAAAGCACCAATAATAATTGGTAAAGTTCTATTTCCATCAATCTCACTCAATACCAAAGCATAAGCTCCAGTTTGTGTTTGACTATAAGAAATCCCTTTAATTGTTAGTTTTATTAAACTCATTTAATTTTAATCTTCATAAAAAATAAAAAGGGCTCTCTAAATTGGCAAAACCTAATTTTAGACAGCCCTTTTATGGGCACAATTTACTAAAAATAATGAGTTGAATTCTAATTTATTTTAAAAGAAAAATAACTAAACTCTCTTTTTAAGACATAAAAGTAAATTGTAAATCGTTTATGATTGCTTAAAAACTTTTAACTTTTCTATCAATGCTGGAATAACTTCAAAAGCGTCTCCAACAATTCCGTAGTCTGCAGCTTTAAAAAATGGTGCTTCTGGATCTGTATTAATTACCACTTTTACTTTTGATGCATTAATTCCAGCTAAATGCTGAATTGCACCAGAAATTCCAATTGCAATATATAAATTAGCTGCTACAGGTTTTCCTGTTTGCCCAACATGTTCTCCATGTGGTCTCCAACCTAAATCAGAAACTGGTTTAGAACAAGCTGTTGCTGCACCTAAAACACTGGCTAATTCCTCAATCATTCCCCAATTTTCAGGACCTTTTAAACCTCTACCAGCAGAAACAACTATATCTGCATCTGCAATAGTTACTTTTCCTGTTGCTTTATCTACACTTATAGATTTAACTCCTAAATTAGCATCAGAAATCTGAGCATCAAAACTTTCTGTACTACCAGAAACAGCCTTTTCATGCAAACCGTAAGAATTTTTAGCTAAGCCAATAATTTTTATTGCTGTATTGATTTCTGTATTATTAAATGCTTTGCTTGAAAAAGCTTTCCTTTTTACTGTAAACGGACTTGTAGCACTTGGTAAAGCGACAACGTTAGATGCGTAACCCGCATTTAAATTAACCGCTAATAAAGGGGCAAAATACAAACCATTAACACTAGAATCTATGATTACAACAGTCGCATTTTCTTTTACAGCAACTTGTTGCACCACAGAAGCGTATGCTTTTGCATTAAACGTTTTTAATTGATCGTTTGAAACAGAAATTACTTTTTCTGCGCCGTATGTATATAATTCTGATGCATCTGCAACATTAATTGTTACGGCAATTACATTTGAACTTAATTGTTCTGCTACTTTTTTACCGTAAGAAACGACTTCAAAAGCAGATTTTTTAAATTTTCCTTCCGATGAATCGGCAAAAACTAAAACTGACATATTTTTGTTTGTTTTTATCTAAATAATTATTTTAAAGATTCCGAATCTAGTTCGGAATGATTTAATTTTAAATTAAATCACTTTAGCTTCATTATGCAATAAATTGATTAATTCATCAATATTATCTGCATCTACTAATTTTACAGCTCCTTTTGCTGCTGGTTTTTCAAATGAAGTAGAAGATGTTTGCGCTGCTACTTCAATTGCTTCAACAACCGATAATGGTTTTTTACGTGCCATCATAATCCCTCTCATATTAGGAATTCTTAAATCTTTTTCTTCAACCAATCCTTTTTGCCCTGCTATTACCAAAGGTAAATCTGCAGAAACTTGTTCGCTTCCACCATCAATTTCTCTTGAAGCAGTTGCAGTATTCTCATTAATTTCTATACTAATACAACCATTTATAAAATTAAAACCTAAGATTGCAGCTAACATTCCAGGAACCATTCCTCCATTATAATCAATAGATTCTCTTCCTGCTAAAACCAAATCATAGTTTCCTTTTTTTACAACTTCTGCTAATTGTTTTGCAACGAAAAATCCGTCAGTTGCATCAGCATTTACTCTAATTGCATCATCAGCTCCAATAGCTAAAGCTTTACGTAAAGTTGGCTCTGTAGTTGCATTTCCAATATTGACAACTGTAACAGTTGCTCCTTGTTTTTCTTGAAACCACATAGCACGAGTTAAACTAAATTCATCGTATGGGTTTATTACAAATTGTACTCCGTTTGTATCAAACCTTGTATCATTATCTGTAAAGTTAATTTTGGATGTGGTATCAGGTACGTGACTGATACAAACTAATATTTTCATCTAATTATATTTTTGAAAATTATTTTATTATTTATGGCTACGAATTTATGACATTTTTATTGGTTTATTATGCATGCATAGTATATTTTTTAACAAAAATGAGCATAAAATTAAAATTGAATAAAAAAATAGCTATTTAATCTTACAATGGTATGTAATACTATTAATTTTTATATTTTTGCTACACTTAATTTAAGAAGAAATTAAAGAATGAAAACAGTTCAGTTTAGAGAAGCGATTTGTGAAGCAATGAGCGAAGAAATGCGCAGAGATGAAAGTGTATATTTAATGGGTGAAGAAGTTGCCGTATATAATGGTGCTTATAAAGCTAGTAAAGGAATGTTAGATGAGTTTGGGCCAAAAAGAGTAATTGATACTCCAATTGCTGAACTTGGTTTTGCTGGTATTGCCATTGGTTCTGCAATGAATGGAAACAGACCAATTGTAGAATACATGACTTTTAACTTTTCTTTAGTAGGAATTGATCAAATTATAAATAACGCAGCAAAAATCAGGCAAATGTCTGGTGGACAATTTAATTGTCCAATTGTTTTTAGAGGACCAACTGGTTCTGCAGGTCAGCTAGGAGCAACGCATTCACAAGCATTTGAAAACTGGTTTGCGAATACCCCAGGTTTAAAAGTAATTGTTCCTTCAAACCCATACGATGCAAAAGGGTTATTAAAAGCTGCTATAAGAGATGATGATCCAGTAATTTTTATGGAATCTGAACAAATGTATGGTGATAAAATGGAGATTCCTGAAGGTGAATATGTTTTACCGATTGGTGTTGCCGAAATAAAAAGAGAAGGAACTGATGTTACCATTGTTTCTTTTGGGAAAATTATTAAAGAAGCATACAAAGCTGCTGAAGAATTAGCAAAAGAAAATATTTCTTGTGAAGTTATTGATTTAAGAACTGTTCGCCCATTGGATCATGATACAATTTTAAAATCTGTAAGAAAAACAAATCGTTTGGTGGTTTTAGAAGAAGCTTGGCCGTTTGCCAGTGTTGCTTCAGAAATTACATACAGAATTCAAAATGAAGCATTTGATTATTTAGATGCTCCAATAAAAAGAATTACAACTGCAGATACTCCAGCGCCCTATTCCCCCGTTTTATTCGAAGCTTGGTTGCCAAATTATAATGATGTGATAAAAGCTGTAAAAGAAGTTTTGTATATTTAGAGAAATTTAAAAAATATTTAAAATCCTTTTACGTTATTAAATTAAAAAGGATTTTTTTTGCCATGAAAATATTTGTCCCTATTCTACTTCTCTTTACTTGTTTTATTAGCAATGCACAGCTAAAAATTTCTGGACAAATACTAGATATTGACAATCAACCTTTACCCTATGTAAATGTTTATTTTAAAAATACTACAAAAGGTTGTGTTACAGATTTTGATGGAAGATTCGAATTGGTTTCCGAAAAAAAACGTGGTAGTCTAGAAATTTCTTTCGTTGGTTACGAAACCCTTTCTTTAAAATTCTCGTCTAAAAAAAATTACTTTGAAATTATTTTAAAAGAAGCCAGTAATCTTTTAGATGAAATAGTTATTGTTTCTAAACCTAAAAAACGTCTGAAAAAGAAGGAAAACCCGGCTTATAGAATTTTAAAAGAAATTTGGAGCCGTAAAAAGAAAAATGGTTTAAAGCTTGTAAAAGCGTATCAATATAAAAAACTACAAACTACAGAGGTTGGCTTAAATAATTTAGATTCACTTTTTTTAAAAAATATTTTTCAACAAGAATATAAAAAAGTATTAGAAGAATTACCTCCAAATGATGATGGCATCAATTATTACATTCCGCTTTTTTTAAGTGAAACTGTAAAAAACATTTACGGAAATAATTCTCTTAATACAGAAAGAGAAGATATTGAGGCCGAAAAACATAATGGCGTTAACAAAGATGGGTTTATTTTTGAAAGAATGTCTAATACATTTAATAAAATTGACATTCATGAAAATAATATTGAAATATTAAAAAAATCATTTGTAAGTCCAATTTCTACAACGGGTTTCGAAACCTATGATTACGTTTTACATGATAGTATTACCATTAATAACAATAAAAAATATTGTATTTATTTTTTCCCTAGAAGAAATGGTGATTTGGCTTTCGAAGGATATTTTTGGGTAGCAGATAAAAACTTTTCTATCACAAAAATTAAAATGAAAATTCATAAAGACATCAATCTAAATTTTGTTAGAAAGTTGTCTTTCGAAAAAGAATTTACAATAAAAGATGATAGTATTTATTTGCCGAAAAAAGATATTTATACTGGGGATTTTACACTTTCAGATAAAGGCGACGACAACAAAGGTTTAACAATTAAAAAAACAAGTTCATATTCTGACTATATTTTTGACAAAAAATTATCAGACGATTTTTACTCAGAAAAAATTATACTATACAAACCAAAACAGTTTCATAGAACTGAAATTTATTGGGACAGTATTAATACATCTACAGATAAAAAATATACGTATGAGCTTATTAATTCTATAAAAAACAAAAAGAAAATAAAGCAAATAAGTGGTGTTTTAAACGCTCTTTCTACTGGATATATTTCTCTTGGCTCAAACATTCAATTTGGCCAATATTGGAATACTATAGTCAGAAACAGTGTAGAAGGAGTTAAAATAAAACTAGGTTTTAGAACTTTTAAAAGCGCCGATGATCGATTTAGACTTAGTGGATTTGTTGGTTACGGAACAAAAGACAAAAGATTTAAATTCGGAACAGAAATAAAATATTTAGTAAACTATAAACCAAGAATTGCAGTTGGAGTTTCATACCTAAAAGACATAGAGCAATTAGGTGGAAAATTATTAAGTACAAATGGTTTAAACGCAAATATTTTTGATCCAAATGCATTATTCTCTAGGGGAACTAATTTTTTTCTATCTGATGTAAATAAAACCGCATTAAAGTTTGATATTGAACTTAAAAAGAACCTGCATTTTGGAGTTTCCGTTGCGCATAATATTATAAAAAGTGCCTCTCCATCTAAATTCTCTGTAAATTATTTAGATAGCAACAACAGCATTCTATCTGAAGTTACAGATGTAAGCACCGATATTTATGTTGCTTATACTCCTGGTAGATTTGAGTACGGTTTTGGTGTGGAACAAAAAATGGGAAAAAACCTTTTCCCTTCTCTTGTAGTAAATTACCACAGAGGTTTTAAAGGATTTTTAAATGGATCTTTTAATTACGATAAAATTCAATTTAAGTACAGTCAACCCATGTTATTAGGTAAATTGGGCTTACTAATAGCAACTCTTGATGGCGGAAAAACCTTTGGGAAAGTTCCGATAACCTTATTAAGTCCAATTCCTGCAAACCAAACCTATTGGTTAACAAAAAACACATTTTCTTTGATGAATTATTACGATTTTGTTACAGACACGTATATCTCTGGGCATTTCGAACATCATTTTAACGGATATGTATTAAACAGAATCCCTTTAATAAAATATTTAAAACTTCGTAGTTTAATAACTTTTAAAACCGTTTACGGAACCATTTCTGAAGAAAATATTGCCATCAATAAATCTAATATTATCTATGCTGCACCAACAGATAAAATGTATTACGAATATGGTTTTGGATTAGAAAACATTGGTTATAAAGACATCCGTCCGATAAGAATAGATTTTATTTGGCGAGGAAAACACGCAAGCATAAACGGATTGCCTTCTCCAAATTTTGCAGTTCGTATTGGTATAAAAGCAGATTTTTAACCTAAAAAAAGGCAAAAATCAATTAGTTAAAAACCTTAAAATATTACTATTTTTGTTGTCCGAAAAAAACATAGAAATACCTAGATATGAATGCAAAAGAAAGAAAAACATTTGATGTATTAATCGAAATACCTAAAGGAAGCAGAAATAAATACGAATATGATTTTGAGTTACATAAAATTCGTTTCGATAGAATGTTGTTTTCTTCCATGATGTATCCTGCAGATTATGGATTTATTCCAGAAACGTTGGCCTTGGATGGTGATCCTCTAGATGTATTAGTGTTAGGCACAGAACCAACATTTCCGATGTGTGTTATGGAAGTAAAACCAATTGGTGTTTTTCATATGGCAGATGAAAAAGGTCCAGATGAAAAAATTATTTGTGTCCCTGTTTCTGATCCGATTTGGAATGAATTGAGTGATTTATCTGATATGAACCCACATCAAGTAAAAGAAATCACACATTTTTTTCAAGTTTATAAAGATTTAGAAAAGAAAAAAGTTGATGTTGGTGGCTGGGGAGATGCTGCTGAAGCGTATGATATTGTTGACAATTGTATTGATAGATACAAAACAAGTGATTATAAAACAAGTGGAAATTTTACCATTTAAATCACCATATTTTACCATACTTTTAAAAAGCCTTACAATCTATTTGTAAGGCTTTTTCTTTCTAATTGATTTTGTTATCTTTACGCCCGTTTAAAACTAATCAAAATAATATAGAATATGGAATCAATGATGATTTACATGCCAATAGCTTTGGCGCTTTTAGGGTTAATTTACATGTTAATTAAAAAATCTTGGGTACTAAAACAAGATGCTGGTGATGGTAAAATGAAAGAAATTTCTGACCATATCTACGAAGGAGCTCTAGCTTTTTTAAATGCTGAATATAAATTATTAGCAATTTTTGTTGTTATAGTAAGTGTTTTATTAACTGTTGTATCATTTGTAGTTCCGACTACCCATTGGTTAATAGTATTAGCCTTTATTTTTGGAGCTATTTTTTCTGCGTATGCAGGAAATATGGGAATGAAAATAGCAACTAAAACAAATGTTAGAACTACACAAGCCGCAAAAACAAGTTTACCAAATGCTTTGAAAGTCTCTTTTGGAGGTGGAACAGTAATGGGTCTTGGAGTTGCTGGTTTAGCTGTTTTAGGATTAACATCATTTTTTATCTTTTTCTTCTGGTACTTCATGGGAAGTGAATGGACGTCTACAATGGATATGACAATTGTTCTTGAAACCTTAGCTGGATTTTCTTTAGGAGCAGAATCTATTGCGTTGTTTGCAAGAGTTGGTGGAGGAATCTATACAAAAGCTGCCGATGTTGGTGCAGATTTAGTTGGTAAAGTAGAAGCTGGTATTCCAGAAGACGACCCAAGAAACCCTGCAACAATTGCAGATAATGTTGGCGATAATGTTGGTGATGTTGCTGGTATGGGAGCAGATTTATTTGGTTCTTATGTAGCTACTGTTTTAGCCGCTATGGTTTTAGGAAATTATGTAATTAAAGATATGGGTGGACGCATTGAAGATGCTTTCGGCGGAATTGGACCAATCTTATTACCAATGGCAATTGCAGGTGTAGGAATTATTATTTCTATCATCGGTACAATGCTTGTAAAAATTAAAAGTAACGACGCAAAAGAATCTCAAGTAATGAGAGCTTTAAATATTGGTAACTGGACATCTATTGTTTTAGTAGCTATTTCTTGTTTTGGTTTGGTAACATGGATGTTGCCAGAAACTATGAAGATGAATTTCTTTGGAGAGGGTTTACAAGAAATTTCTTCAATGAGAGTTTTCTATGCAACTTTAGTTGGCTTAGTAGTTGGAGCAGGAATTTCTTCAGTAACTGAATATTATACAGGATTAGGAAAATCTCCAATCTTAAAAATTGTTCAACAATCTTCTACAGGAGCAGGAACTAATATTATTGCTGGTTTAGCTACCGGAATGATTTCTACGTTCCCTTCTGTATTATTATTTGCTGGTGCTATTTGGGCTTCTTATGCTTTTGCAGGATTTTACGGAGTGGCATTAGCTGCTTCCGCAATGATGGCAACAACAGCTATGCAATTAGCGATTGATGCTTTCGGACCAATTTCTGATAACGCAGGTGGAATTGCTGAAATGAGCGAACAAGAGCCAATCGTTAGAGAACGTACAGATATTTTAGATTCAGTTGGTAATACAACTGCAGCAACCGGAAAAGGTTTTGCAATCGCTTCTGCAGCATTAACATCTTTAGCATTATTTGCTGCCTATGTGACGTTTACAGGAATAGACGGAATCAACATTTTTAAAGCTCCGGTTTTAGCAATGTTATTTGTTGGAGGAATGGTTCCTGTTGTATTTTCTGCGTTGGCAATGAATGCTGTTGGGAAAGCGGCTATGGAAATGGTACAAGAAGTTCGTCGTCAGTTTAGAGATATTCCTGGAATTATGGAAGGAACTGGAAAACCAGAATATGATAAATGTGTTGCTATTTCTACTGAAGCTTCTTTAAAAGAAATGATGTTACCAGGTTTATTAACAATCGGATTTCCATTAATTATTGCTTTTGTTCCAATGATATTTGGAATGGATAATTTAGTAATTGCTGAAATGTTAGGTGGTTATATGGCAGGTGTTACAGTTTCTGGTGTACTTTGGGCAATCTTCCAAAACAATGCTGGTGGAGCTTGGGATAACGCTAAGAAATCTTTTGAAGCTGGAGTTGAGATTAACGGAGAAATGACATACAAAGGTTCTGAGGCTCATAAAGCTGCAGTTACTGGAGATACAGTTGGAGATCCTTTTAAAGATACTTCTGGACCATCAATGAATATCTTAATTAAACTAACCTGTTTAATCGGATTAGTTATTGCGCCTATTTTAGGTGAACATTCTTCTGCTGTAGATCATAATGATAATGTTAGTGTTTTAGTAAATAAAGAGATAAATCACGATTCTAAAGAAGTTGAAATTGAACTTATGGAAGCTGGAGCAATTTATATTGGAAAAGTTACTATTAAATCAACAAAAAAGGGTGTTGAAACTATTGAAAATGAAAGATTTGAAGGTACTCGAGAAGACGTGAAAAAACAGATTGAAGAAAAATATGGTGAAAATCTTGGTGAACATTCAAAAATGAAAAAAATCATCAAGAAAGAAGTTAACGAAGAAAAACATGATAATTAATTCTTAAATGAATTAATATAAATAAAAAAGCATCTCAATGAGATGCTTTTTTATTGTAATACAAACTGTATTGTATCATTTGTCGTTTTTTGAGCCAATATATTTATTCCTTCTTCAGTAAGCTGTAAAATTCTTGGATAACCACCAGTAACTTGACAATCTCTCATCAACACAATTATTTTTCCTGAAGGAGTAATTTGAGCAGTTCCCGGTAAAACGCCAGAAGTTAAGATTGGATTTAATTGATTTTCAAAGATTTCTTCTAACCGATAACCCACTCTATTATTATCATTTGAAATTGTAAATTGAGTTCCAATTAATTGTTCTTTTTGGTCTTTTGACAACAATTCAAATTCTGGTCCTTTAAAACATTTTATAAAGGTTGTTTTAAAATGATGTTCATCAATTTTAATTTTCGATAATGTACTTTTATTTACTGATTTAGCGGAGTCTGTTTTTAATTGATCCCCTTTTTTAAGAATATAACTTGTAGTAATTCCTTTATAAAAACTTTTACTATTGAGTAGAACTTCTGATGAAACTCCGCCTTGTATACATACATAAGTTCTTATTCCAGTAATTCTTTTTCCGAATGACAAAATCCCTCCTTTTTTAACTTCTAAAACCGAATTCATTTGCACCTCTTTATCATCTATTGTTGGACTAAAGTTTGCCCCAGTTACACAAATTTTTAATGCTTCTTCAAACTTGAATTTACAACCGCCAAAAGTAATTTCGATTACTGCATCTTTTAAATTGTTATTTAGTAATTGATTACCGATTTTAACAGAATAAGAATCCATAGCTCCAGAAATCGGAACACCAATATTTGCAAAACTTGGTCGTCCTAAATCTTGAATTGTACTATATATTCCTGGATTTAAGACTGTAATCATTGTATCTTTTGTATTTGATAACTATTGCTTTTTACTTGATTTTTTATGCTTATAAATTCTTCTAAAGAAACACTTTCGAAAGTAATTGTATCTCCAGTTTTTGCAAAACATGGATATTGATTTTGTATATCAAAAAATGACATTGGCGAATTACCAATAATATTCCAACCACCAGAACTTTCATTTGGATATATACCTGTTTGATTTCCACCAATAGCAACTGAACCTTTTGGAACTATCAATCTTGGTGTTGCTTTTCTTGGAATTGCTATTTGTTCATGTAATCCCCCTAAGTATAAAAAGCCTGGTAAAAATCCAATAAAATAAACTGTATATGCTGCTTTTGTATGAAAGTAAATAATTTCTTCTGAACTTAATTCTAATTCTTTAGAAATATCTTCTAAGTCTATTCCAAACGTTGCATCATAACAAACAGGAATTTTCCAATGTGTGCTTTTTTGCTTTTGTAAACCTTTTTTATTTTGATATAACTCTTTTAAAAAATCAATTTTTGTAATTGAGTTTACTATCACAAAATCATACACCAATACAATCGAATTATAACCAACAATGCAATCTTTTAGTTTGAGTTGGTTTTCAATTTCATTTTTAAAATCTAAAATATCAGTTAAGATTATTTCACTAATTTCTGAAGGCCATTCAATTAAAATAGCGCGCTCTCCAAATAATTTATATGAAAGTTTGAAATTATGCAATTCGTATGTTTTCGTTTTTTAAAAGTTTTGTTACATCACGTAAAATTTGTAATGCATTTTTAGTATCGCTATGAACACAATAGGTATCCGCTTTTATTTTTATTAAAGAATTTGATACGGTTTTTACGCTATTATTCTGAATCATATGTAATACATGCTCATAGACTTTTTTGGGAGTCGAAATAATTGCATTTGATTCAGCTCTAGAAACTAGAGATAAATCATCATTGTAGTTTCTATCTGCAAAAGCTTCGTATTTAATATTGATGTTATTTTTAACAGCAATTTTTTCAATTTCAGAATTATACGGAACATACAAATATGCATTATCCATATATTTTTTAATAGAATTGATAAAAATAGTTGCCATTTTTTTATCTTTTGCCGTTATATTATATAAAGCTCCGTGAGCTTTTACATGATGTAGTTTCGCGTTCTTTTTTTGCAACCGTTCTAGAAATAAATCTAACTGAAAAACAATACTTTTTTGGATTTCATCATCGGAAATATTTATAACTTTTCTTCCAAAGTTTTTTGTGTCAGGAAATGATGGATGTGCGCCAATTTTAACATTGGCATCCATTGCTAATTGAATGGTTTTATCTATCGTGAATTGATCTCCAAAATGTCCACCACAAGCAATATTGCATGACGAAATAAATGGCATTAATAAATATTCCTTTGCAACTCCTTCTCCAACATCACAATTAAAATCAATTACTTTCATTTACAATACATTAAAAACTTTAAGTATTCCTTTTAACCCAAGAAAAACAGTAGCAATAACAATAATAACCCCGAAAATATTTTGAGTTTTAGAATTTACGTAACTACCTAATACAGATTTTTTATTCATAATCCACAATAAAATTCCTGCTATAATTGGCAATAACATTCCGTTTGCAACTTGTGCAAATTTTATAATTTCAATAGGTTTTATTCCTAAAGATGAAAAGAAAATTCCTAGAACTAAAACAATAATCCATACCGCTCTAAACTGTTTAGATTTCAATCCAACTTTCCAACCCAAACAACCTCTTGCTACATAAGCAGCAGCTAAAGGAGCAGTAATTGCAGAAGTAATTCCTGCAGCAAATAATCCTATAGAAAGAAAATATTTTGAAAATTCTCCATATAACGGAGCTAATCCTTTCGCTAAATCTGATGCGTTTGAAATCGAACTTGTTTGTATTCCGGCAGCAGAAACAATAATTGCCATAGAAACCAATCCTCCTAAAATAATAGAAATAATAGTGTCTTTTTTAGCAAATAAAAGATCTTCTTTTTTTTTCCATCTTTCTTTGACTAATGAAGCATGTAAAAATAAATTATACGGAACAACGGTTGTGCCAATTAACCCAATTATCGTTAATAAACTATCATCAGGAAAACTAGGGATAAAAGCGCCTTTAAAAATTTCTGCGAGATTTGGTTTGGTAATTATTGCTGTAATAATAAATGATATACTCATAATTAACACTAATGAAACCAATACTTTTTCGAGTACTTTATAATTGCCTAAATACAATAAAGCAAAAGCAATAACACCAACAAGTAGGCTAATGCTATTTATAGAAAATGAACTTACATTAAAATACGTTTCTCCCAAAATAGTTTCGAGTCCTAAAACGCCTCCACTAATATTCCCTGCTTCATAAGACGCATTACCAACCACAATTGCGGCTAAGATTAATATAGTTACAAACTGTTTTAAAAAAGGAATTTTAATCTCTTCTCTTATTACTTCTGATAATCCTTTTTGAGAAATAATTCCTAAACGAGCTGCCATTTCTTGCAAAATAATAGTTGCAAAAATAGAAAGTACCATTGCCCACAATAAATTAAACCCGAAATTAATCCCAGCTATTGTGCAAAGTGTTACAGTTCCAGGACCAATAAAAGCTGCTGCAATTAAAGTTCCTGGACCAATATTTTTAAACCATTTGTTTATCATATGTGTTCGAAAATTTGCTATTCTATAAAAATAGGAAAAACAATCCATAAAAAAAGCATCTCAATTGAGATGCTTTTTTTATTAATTAAAAATTACACCAGTGGTCCACCAGCCATAATTTCTTCACTTGCATACTCTTCAAAAGATTTAAAATTTGCTTTAAAAGAGTCTGCTAATTTTTGAGCTGTTTTATAATATCCTTCATCATTATTCCAAGATTGTCTTGGACTTAATACTTCTGTTGGTACATTAGGACATGTCTTAGGTTGTGCCAAACCAAACACCGAATGCAAATGGTAATTGTCTTTATTTTCTGCTTCTAAACTACCGTCCATTGCAGCTGTAATCATTGCTCTTGTGTACTTTAGTTTCATCCTAGTGCCAACTCCATAAGGGCCTCCAGTCCAACCAGTATTCACTAACCAAACAGTTACGCTTGCTTCTTGCATTTTTTTGCTTAACATTTCTGCATATCGTGTTGGATGTAATGGCATAAATGGCGCCCCAAAACATGCTGAGAAATTTGGTTGAGGCTCAGTAACACCTGCTTCTGTTCCTGCAACTTTTGCTGTGTAACCAGAAATAAAATGATACGCAGCTTGACCTGGTGTTAATTTTGAGATTGGAGGCAATACTCCAAAAGCATCAGCGGTTAAGAAAAATATATTTTTTGGGTTTTCACCAATTGATTCAGGCTGAATATTATCTATATGATAAATGGGATAACTAACTCTTGTGTTTTGTGTAATTGAAGTGTTTTCAAAATCAACGTCACCATTCTCTTTTAAAATTACATTTTCTAAAATGGCTCCTTTTTTTATTGCATGGTAAATGTCTGGTTCATTTTCTTCCGTTAAGTCAATTACTTTAGCGTAACAACCTCCTTCAAAATTAAAAACAGTGTTTTCATTTGTCCAACCATGTTCATCATCTCCAATTAACTTTCTATCTGGGTCTGCAGATAACGTTGTTTTTCCAGTACCAGAAAGTCCAAAGAAAATTGCTGTATCTCCATCTTTACCAACATTTGCAGAACAATGCATTGGCAACGCATTTTTAAACACAGGTAAAATAAAATTCAGTGCAGAAAAAATACCTTTTTTAATTTCACCAGTATAACCAGTTCCACCAATTAAAACTATTTTTTTTGTAAAGTTAAGAATTGCAAAATTAGCTTGTCTTGTACCATCTATTTCTGGATTCGCCATAAAACCTGGCGCATTAATTACAGTCCATTCAGGAGAAAAAGTTTTTAAATCTTCTACTGTTGGTCTTAAAAACATGTTATGAGAAAACATATTAGCCCAAGGATGCTCATTTACCGAACGAACATTTAACCTATAATTTTTATCGGCACAAACATAGCTATCTCTAACAAAGATTTCTTTATTAGATAAGTAATTTATTACTTTATCGTATAATTTATCAAATTTATCTGCATCAAAAGGAATATTAACATTACCCCACCAAACTTCATCTTTTGTAATATCGTCTTTTACTATAAATCTATCTTTTGGTGACCTTCCTGTAAACTCTCCAGTGTTAACGGCTAAAGCTCCAGAGGAAGCTTCAACTCCTTGTTCTTTTTTAATAGTTACTGCATGTAATTCATCAGAAGTTAAATTATAATGAGTTGTTGCATTTTTAATTCCTAAACTATCTAGTGAAATCGATTTTGAATCTAGATTTACCATGTTTAAATTTTAATTTATTTATTTAGTTGTGTTAAATAATAAGGGACAAAAATACAGATTATTTTTACAATGGTTTCTCCTTTTCAAATTTTTATCAACTATTTATTGTTTATTTCTTTTTGTAAAACTAATTGCCATAAACAACCAACCTGACATTAAGAGTAAACCTCCTAAAGGCGTGATAAACCAAATACTTTTAGCAGAAACACCTACTAACTGAATTGCATAAATTGAGCCAGAAAAGAATAAAACCCCTAGAAAAAATAACCAACTTATACTATTTTTTTGTTTTGAAGTAAAACCTTGATACGTATTTACAAATAGCAATACAATTACGTGATACATTTGATAGCGAACTGCTGTTTCAAAACTATTCATACCTTCTATTGTTAATGTTTTTGACAATGCGTGTGCTCCAAAAGCTCCTAAAATTATGGTGATGATTCCTAATACCGAGGTTGTTGTTAAATTTTTATTCATTTTTTTGATTTTTGTTTTATTTTAAACTTTTACAGATGAATTGTGTATTTTAGCTAAACGTATTTTACATGATTTATAATCGTAAAATTAGTTATAAAATAATAAAATGAGAAACATATTAATTATTGGAGCTGGCAAATCTAGTTCTTCACTTATAAAATATTTATTGGATAAATCTTCTGAAGAAAATTTACACCTAGTTGTTGGAGATCTTTCAATAGAAGACATCAATAAACGCATACAGAAACATCAAAATCTAACAATAATTCAGCTTGATGTTTTTAACAAAACCCAAAGAGAAAGCGCAATAAAAAAAGCAGACATTGTAATTTCGATGTTGCCCGCAAGGTTTCATTTAGAAGTTGCAAAAGAGTGTATAAAATTTCAAAAAAATATGGTTACTGCTTCTTATATTTCTGATGAAATGAACGCTCTAGACGCAGATGTGAAAAAGAATAATTTGGTGTTTATGAATGAAATTGGTGTAGATCCTGGAATTGACCATATGAGCGCTATGCAAGTCATCGATAAAATTCATGCAAAAGGCGGTAACATATTATTATTCGAATCTTTTACCGGCGGATTGGTTGCTCCAGAAAGCGATAACAATTTATGGAATTATAAATTTACTTGGAACCCAAGAAATGTTGTAACTGCTGGTCAAGGTGGCGCAGCAATGTTTATTCAAGAAGGAACTTACAAATACATTCCGTATCATAAATTATTTAGAAGAACTGAGTTTTTACAAATAAATGGTAGCGGTAAATTTGAAGCGTATGCCAATAGAGATTCTTTAAAATACAGATCTATTTATGGTTTAAAAAATATTCCTACAATGTATAGAGGAACCATAAGGAAAGTTGGTTTTTCTAGAGCTTGGAATACATTTATTCAATTAGGAATGACAGATGATACCTATACCATTGAAGATTCTGAAAACATGAGTTATCGTGATTTCACCAATTTGTTTTTGGCATATAGTCCAACAGATTCGGTGGAATTAAAATTGCGTTCGTATTTGAAAATTGACCAAGATGATATCATGTGGGAAAAATTAATTGAGTTAGATATTTTTAATCCAACTAAAAGAATCGGGTTAAAAAATGCAACTCCTGCAGAAATATTACAAAAAATATTATCAGACAAATGGACACTTTCTGAAGACGATAAAGATATGATTGTGATGCATCATAAATTTGGGTTTGAGCTAAACGGTAAAAAACAGCAAATAGAAAGTAGTATGGTTGCTATTGGCGAAAACCAAACCTACACAGCAATGGCAAAAACTGTTGGCTTACCTGTTGCTATCGCTGCTTTAAAAATATTAAACGGAGAAATAAAAACTCCTGGTGTTCAAAGACCAATTACCAAAGAAGTGTATGAGCCGATATTAAAAGAATTAGAAAGCTATGGTATTTCTTTTACGGAGAAAGAAGTCCCTTATTTGGGGTATAATCCAGAAAATGTAATCGGATAAAATTTTGTGGTTTATTCTTATAAAATAATTTTGTTTGCGCTCTTTGCGAAAATATTTTGCGTTTAATCTATTACATTTTTAAGTAAAAATCGCTGGTAAGATTGATATATTCTTCTGTGTATTGATGTCTTGATATTTCAATTATCAATTCTTTTTCTTGCAAGTCCTTTTTAACAAAACCAAAAGTCATCAAACTTCTTTTTATTTCTGAAGTTACTGTTCCTTTTACATGACAAATTCTGTTGAGAAACAACAACTTTTGATTTGCTATTTTTATAAAATTTTCTTCTTCTTTATAAGGTATAATTACAGAAAACTCTCCAGAATCAGAAAGTAATTTTGAGGCTCCAAAAATTAAATTTTTAAATGGTAATGAGGATGTAAACCTCGCTTTGTTTCTAGCTTCATCTTCTGTCTCAAAAGCATCAGAATAAAAAGGTGGATTAGAAATAATGACATCATATTTTTCTTCTTCCGCTGACATTTCGTTAGCAAATTCTTCAAAAGAAGAATTATAACAAAACAATCTATCTGACCAATCGCTTAACTCAAAATTCTCTACACATTGTTCGTGTGCATTTTCATCAATTTCAATAGCATCTATGGTAAATGCATCAGAACGTTGCGCCAACATTAACGCTATGATTCCTGTTCCAGAACCAATATCTAAAATTGTATTTGGGTAGTTTTCTAAAGAACACCAAGCACCAAGTAAAACTGCATCAGTTCCGACTTTCATTGCAGTTGTATCCTGATGAATTACAAATTCTTTAAATTGAAATGGTTTTGAATTATTAATGGTTTCTAGTTTTTTTTGCAGAGAGGAAGGGATTCGAACCCTCGATACGTTGCCGCATACACACTTTCCAGGCGTGCGCCTTCGACCACTCGGCCACCTCTCTTTTTAATTAGGAATTTAAATACAATTCAATCAATCCTTTTGGAGTTTCAAATTCAATAATTTTATTTTCTCTATCTACTTTTTTGATAAAGTCATCAATCATTGGAATAAAAACTTCTTTATCTCCATTTGTAATTTCAAATAAAGTTTGTGCAGTTTTATCGTTCACTCCTTCAATAGTTCCGATCAATCCGTAATTGATATCGACCGCTTTAAAACCAATAATTTCATGAAAATAAAATTTATCCCCAGATAATTTTGGCAATAAATTTAAAGGCAAATACACATCGGCTTTTAAAATACCTTCAGCTTCTTCTTCGGTGTAAAAATCTTCAAACTGAACACGCAATTGATTTCCTTTTTGAAGTAAACTTTTTTCAATAAAAAATGGAATCAGATTATTGCCTAAGTCGACAAAAATTGATTCCATTTCTTGATACAATTCAGGTTCGTCGGTATCTAATTTGATAACCACTTCCCCTTTAAAACTATGTTTTCTAACGATTTTGCCTAAATAAAAACAATCTTCTTTACGCATCTCGTTAATGTTGAATTACTCTGCAGTTTTCTCTTCAGTAGTTTCTTCTGTAGTAGTTTCTTCTGTAACAGCTTCTTCAACAACCTCTGCAGTTGTAGCTTCTGCGATAACTTTTTCTGCTTCTAAGGCAGCTTCAGCAGCTTTTTTTTCTGCAATAATTGCAGCTTCAGCTTCTTTTACAGCATTCACACGAGCTTCGTTTACAGCTTTTTCTGCAGCTATTGCTGTAGCTTTAGCTTCTGTTTGCTCTTTTGTTAAACCGTCTTTTTTAGCAGTAATTCTTGTTGCTTTTTCTTCTAACCAAGCAGCAAATTTTGATTCTGCTTGTTCTTCAGTTAAAGCACCTTTACGAACTCCACCTGCTAAATGATTTTTTAACATTACCCCTTTATAAGATAAAATTGCTCTCGCAGTATCTGTAGGTTGTGCTCCGTTTTGTAACCATTTTACAGCTCCATCAACATCCAATTCAATAATTGCTGGGTTTACATTAGGATTATAAGTTCCTAATTTTTCTAAAAATTTACCATCTCTTTTTGCACGAGCATCAGCTGCTACGATTGAATAAAATGGTTTTCCTTTTTTACCGTGTCTTTGTAATCTAATTTTTACTGACATACTTTGTTAATTTTTTAAGGTTCTCGACCTTCGATTATTAATAATCTTATTATCTCGTAATAAGCGGCTGCAAATATACAAAAATCTTTTTCAAATTAAATTACAAAAACAATTAAAAATCAAGGAATTAAAATCAAATGACTACAGCTATAAATTGTTGATAAAACAAGATAAACTCTTTGTCTAAAATTGATGATATTTTCATACTTTTAAAGTCCCTAATTAAAGCTGAAATATCACTTTATGTACTTAATTTTTGATACTGAAACAACGGGTTTACCTAAAAGCTGGAATGCTCCAATTACAGACACCAATAATTGGCCAAGATGTATTCAGATTGCTTGGCAGCTGCATGATGAATTTGGTAATTTAATTGAACATAATGATTTCTTAATTAAACCAGACGGATTTAACATTCCGTACGATGCAGAAAGAATTCACGGCATTTCTACCGAATTAGCACAAGAACAAGGAATTTCTTTAAAAGAAAGTTTACAGTTATTTAATGATGCTTTGCAAAAAACAAAATTTATTGTAGGACAAAATGTTGGTTTTGATATCAATATTATGGGGTGTGAATTTCATCGTTTGGGCGTAGAAAATAAGCTGACAAAATTACCTTTATTAGATACGTGTTCCGAAAAGACAGCTTTGATGTGTCAAATTCCTGGTGGACGTTACGGTAAATTTAAACTCCCAACTTTAACCGAATTACACAAACATTTATTTGCTACAGATTTTGCGGATGCGCATAACGCAACTGCCGATGTTGAAGCAACAACGCGTTGTTTTTTAGAATTGATTCGTCTTCGAGAATTTACAAAAGAGCAGTTAGATGTTGATGAAGATTATTTTAAAAACTTCTCAGAAGAAAATCCAAAACCAATTCAGGTTATTGGATTAAAACATATCAATCTTAAAAAAGAAAGTAATCAAATAAGAAAACGTGTTGAGGCAAAAAAAGGTGCAGCAATAACAGCTGTTTCTACTAAAAATATTGCTTCTCTAGAAGGTGTTCAATTTGCACATTTACACAATCACACTCAATTTTCTATACTACAATCTACCATGCAAATTGGCAACATTGTAAATACTGCTGCAAACGATAATATGTCTGCAATTGCCTTAACAGACACAGGAAATATGATGGCGGCTTTTCATTTTGTAAGTGCAATTTTAAATCATAATAAAACTGCAGAAATAAAAAATGAAGAATTAACAGAGCAAGGAGAAGCTCCTACAGAAACCATTTTAAAACCAATTGTTGGTTGCGAATTTAATATTTGCGAAAATCATTTAGATAAGACTAAAAAAGACAACGGATATCAAGTTGTGTTACTCGCAAAAAACAAAAAAGGGTATCATAATCTTGCAAAAATGTCTTCTATCGCTTTTATTAATGGCTTCTATTATATTCCAAGAATCGACAAAGAAATTGTAAAGAAATATAAAGAAGATATTATTGTACTTACAGGAAATTTATATGGAGAAGTTCCTAGTAAAATTCTAAACATAGGAGAAAAACAAGCTGAAGAAGCGTTGCTTTGGTGGAAATCAATTTTTAAAAAAGATTTCTATATTGAGTTAATGCGTCATGGACAAGAAGATGAAAAAATTGTCAATGAAACATTGTTGAAGTTTTCTAAAAAGCACAACATAAAAACAGTTGCCACCAACAATACTTTTTATTTAGAAAAAGGAGATGCCAATGCGCACGATATTTTATTGTGTGTAAAAGATGGTGAAAAACAAGCAACTCCAAAAGGTCGTGGAAGAGGGTATCGTTATGGTTTGCCAAATGATGAATATTTCTTCAAATCTACTGACCAAATGAAACAATTATTTGCTGATTTACCAGAAGCAATTTCAAATATTCAAGAAGTTGTAGATAAAATTGAAATATATACGTTAGCAAGAGATGTTTTATTACCTGCTTTTGATATTCCAACTGAATTTCAAGATGAAACAGATAAAAAAGATGGCGGAAAAAGAGGAGAAAATAATTACTTACGTTATTTAACGTATGAAGGTGCAAAAAAACGATACGGAGAAATTACAGAATCTATTGGTGAGCGTTTAGATTTTGAATTAGAGGTTATTGAAAAAACAGGGTATCCTGGTTATTTTTTAATTGTAGAAGATTTTATCAGAGAAGCCAGAAATATGGATGTTGCAGTTGGACCAGGTCGTGGTTCTGCAGCTGGTTCTGTAGTTGCCTATTGTTTATGGATTACCAATTTAGACCCCATTAAATACGATTTACTTTTTGAGCGTTTCTTAAATCCAGAACGTGTTTCTATGCCTGATATTGATATTGATTTTGATGATGAAGGAAGAGGAAAAGTAATGGACTATGTAATTAATAAATACGGCTCAAATCAAGTTGCGCAAATTATTACTTACGGAACAATGGCTGCAAAATCATCTATTAGAGATACTGCCAGAGTGTTAGATTTACCGCTTTTTGAAGCCGACAGAATTGCCAAGTTAATTCCTGGAATGAAACTGAGCAAAATCTTTTCTTTAAGCGAAAAAGAACTGAAAGAGAATTTACGCTCGGAAGAAATTGAATTGGTCAACGAGCTTAAAAAATTATCAGAAGGAACTGATTTAAGTGCAGAAACCATTAATAAAGCTAGAATTTTAGAAGGTTCTGTTCGAAATACGGGAATTCACGCCTGTGGTGTAATTATTACGCCATCAGATATTACCAATTTCGTTCCGGTTACTCTTGCCAAAGATTCTGATATGTATGTTACACAATTCGACAACTCGGTTGTAGAAAGTGCAGGATTGTTAAAAATGGATTTCTTAGGATTAAAAACATTAACCCTAATTAAACATACCGTAAAAATTGTAAAAGCAAAACACGGAATTGAATTAGATCCAGAAAGTTTTCCGCTAGATGATGAAAAAACGTATCAGCTTTTTCAACGCGGAGAAACTGTTGGAATTTTTCAATATGAATCTCCAGGAATGCAAAAACATATGCGTGCTTTAAAACCAACCGTTTTTGCCGATTTAATTGCCATGAATGCTTTGTATAGACCTGGACCAATGGAATATATTCCGTCTTTTATCAACAGAAAACACGGAACTGAAGATATTGAATACGACTTACCAGTAATGGAAGAATACTTGGCGGAAACATACGGAATTACAGTGTATCAAGAGCAAGTAATGTTGCTTTCTCAAAAGTTAGCAGATTTCACAAAAGGTGAAGCCGATGTATTGCGTAAAGCAATGGGGAAAAAACAAGCGGCTGTTCTCGCTAAAATGAAACCTAAATTTATTGAGCAAGCAAGTAAAAAGGGTCACGATGCAGAAAAATTAGAAAAAATATGGAAAGATTGGGAGGCATTTGCAAGTTATGCATTTAACAAATCTCACTCTACTTGTTATGCTTGGATTGCGTATCAAACAGCGTATTTAAAAGCGCATTATCCAGCAGAATACATGGCTTCGGTGCTGTCTAATAACATGAACGACATTAAATCTGTTTCTTTCTTTATGGAAGAATGTAAACGTTCTGGGTTAACCGTTTTAGGTCCTGATATTAATGAATCGTATTCTAAATTTTCTGTAAACAAAGAAGGAAATATTCGTTTTGGAATGGCTGCAATTAAAGGTGTTGGAGCTTTAGCTGTAAAAGCAATTATTGATGAACGTAAAAAAAATGGAAATTTTGTTTCCATTTTTGATGTAGCAAAACGTGTAGATTTACGTGTTGCAAATAAAAAAGCTTTTGATGGATTAATTTTAGCTGGCGGGTTTGATTCTTTTAAAGATACGCATAGGGCGCAGTATTTTACTACTGATGAAAAAGAGTTGACTTTTATTGAGAAAGCATTGCGTTATGGAAATAAATATCAAGATGGAGAAAATTCTTCACAAGTTTCTTTGTTTGGAGAAGCTTCAGATATTCAATTACCAGAACCTATCATTCCTGAATGCGAAACCTGGAGCACTATGGAAACCTTAGGCAAAGAAAAAGAAGTTGTCGGAATTTATATTTCTGCGCATCCGTTAGATGATTTTAAAAATGAACTGACTTTCTGTAACGCCAATTTATCTCATTTTAAAGAAGATATTTCTAAATATGTAGGAATGAATTTATCTTTTGCAGGCATTATAACAGATGTTCAGCATAGAGTTTCTAAAGTAGGAAAAGGTTGGGCAACATTTTTTATAGAAGATTATCACAATAATTATGAGTTTAGAATCTTTGGAGAAGAATATTTAAAATACAGACATTTCTTAGTGCCAAATTCTTTCTTATTTGTAAAAACGGTTATTAAAGCTGGTTGGGCAAATAAAAATACTGGAATTGTTGGAGAACCAAGATTACAGTTTACAGATTTTAAATTATTGCATGACACAATGGATGATTTATGTAAAAAAATTACCATTCAAATTCCTGTTACAGACGTAACAGAAAACAGCATCAATAATTTACAGCAATTATTAGAAACCAGTCCTGGTAAACAAAATCTATATTTTACTATTTGGGATGAAAAAGAAAAAATAGAGCTGAATTTACCAAGCAGAATTCCTAAAATAAAAATCACAAATCAGCTGTTATCAACATTAGAAAAAGAGCAAGTTGCGTTTAAACTAAACTAACTCATACTTGCTAATAAAACAATACCGCCAAACATAAATAAAAATAGCATTACGATTAACAATAAGGTTGCCTTTTGCCTAATTTTTCTTATTAATGCGTGTGCTAGAATCAAAAGTCTAAATCATTCTTTTAAACCAAAACATTTTTTATTTCCTTTATTAACACATGCTTTCTAAACTTTAGTTAGAGCATTTGTTGCCAGTAAAACTGCAGCAACCAATAAACAAACAATAGCATTAATTAATTGGATATATTCCAGTGTAATTATTGGGGTCTGAATTTTTAAATTCTAAAGATTAATTTGTGCTTTCTCTAAAGAGTGCTTCTAAATTTTGATTGTGTGTATTTAATCCTAAAATTTTAAGGCCATTTTCTTGCGCAAAATCAAAAACTACAGAACGCATATCTTTATCAGCATTAAAAGTTAAAAACCAAGTGGTATCGTTATTATTTTTAAAAGAAACTAAGTTGGGTAATTTTTTTATAAACTGCTCTTCGAGTTTAAAATCAAAAGTAACTTCAATTACTTGATGTTGATTAGAACGAACTTCTTTTAGTAATTTATCTACAACAATTTCTCCTTTTTTTATGATGATTACTCGATCACAAACCGCTTCTACTTCTTGCATAATATGTGTTGAAAACAACACCGTTTTATTTTTTCCGATTTCTTTAATCAACGCTCTAATATCTACCAATTGATTGGGGTCTAAACCTGTTGTGGGCTCGTCTAAAATCAATACTTCAGGATTGTGTAATAATGCAGCTGCCAAACCAACTCTTTGTTGATAGCCTTTAGATAATTGTCCTATTTTTTTATGAACTTCTGGCGTTAAGCCCACTTTTTTAATAATTTCTACGATATTTTCTTTAGTAACTTTATAGATTGATGCTTGAAATTGCAAATACTCTTTTACATACATTTCTGTATATAATGGATTATTTTCTGGTAAATATCCGATGTTTTTTTGCGCCTCAATCCGATTTTCCAACACATTAATTCCGTTTACGAAAACAGTTCCTTCGGTTGGATTGATGTAACCAGTCAAGATTTTCATCATGGTAGATTTCCCTGCTCCGTTTGGGCCTAAAAACCCAACGATAGAACCTTCATCAATAGAGAAACTAATGTTGTTTAACGCTTTTTGAGAATCGTATATTTTTGTTACTGAAGAAACTTCTATAGACATAAATTAGCTTGCATAATTTTTAAAGATAACGAACAAATTGCTCTTTTAGTTGTAGCAATAAACAATTAATCAATAATTATTTTTTTAGAAAATTTAATAGAACCATTGGTTACTTTTAAAATATACAACCCTTCCGCTACACTATAATATTTCATTTTATTTAAAAAATAATTTTCTGAGTTTTCATAAACATCTTCTTGAATTAATTGCCCAAGTAAGTTATACAATCTGACTATAATTTTTTTAGACGCTTCTGTTATAAAACCTAATGTTAATTCTTTATTTTTTGTTGGGTTTGGGTATAGTAAAAATGTGTTTTTTATTTCTACCTTTTTTATTGATATGGTTGAAGTATTTACTGCATAAAAAATATTATTAAATGCTTTAACCATTATTCTACCATTAGTTAAATCTAAATTTGGTACAATTATATCTTGACTTCCATCATTAGGCGTTTTTTTTGCTATAATCGTATCAAAAGTAACACCATTATCAGTTGATAACATTATTGAAACATAGTCACAATTTACTGGTGAAAATGTTGTATTTGCTACACTCCAAGTAATAGTCTCTACACCAGCTCCCTTCCATTGAACAGGTATAATATTATTCTGTGAAGTAACTAAAAACGGTCCAGAATTTCCATCAACTGTAATTTTTGTGTCATCTCTATGAGTTGCTCCACCATTTAAAACATTATCTCTAACGGTTAAAGAAAAATTTAGTACTCTAGCAACAGAAGGAACAACTTCCCATGTTGATGCAGTATTTCCTGCTAAAACAGTTGCTATCGCTGGCATATATCTATTTGGTGATGTAGAAGAAGGTAACGATCTAAACATTGGACCAACTGTACTTGTTGCCACTGGTGGCATGGTTGCTGTTTGATTATCTATTTGTTCCCAATTATAGGTCAAACTATTTCCTCCATCTGTTGCAGCACCTTTTAACACAAATGGTGTAGATTTTGGAATTGAAAAATCAGTTCCGGCATTTGCAATTGGTGCCGTATTATTCGTTGCGGTTTCAAACGCACATGTTGCTGTTGTAAAAACATAATTCCACATTTCTGCAATACTTACTGCATGAAAATAGGCGTCACTATTATTCTGCACATTAGGAACGCAAAAACCTGCATACCCCATAATTGTACTTCCACTTCCAGGCTCTACAGCAGTTGCATTATTTCTATTACAATCTCCATTTTGAGTGTGATTCGCTCCAAATTGGTGACCAATTTCATGAGCTACTAAATCTATATCAAATAGAACCCCTAAAGGTTTTTTCCGCATGGCAGCACCTTTCGCTTTTTGTCCTGCTTCACAAACAACACTACCTCCAGCTAAACCGTTTCCACTTTCGTCATCTACCCACCCAAAAACATGTCCAATATCATAATTTGCAGAACCTATTACGAAATCACATTTTACTTGAGACTCTTCAACTAATAAATTAATGTCACTATTTGTTAAACCATCTGTGGCTGCATCAAAAAAGATTAAATCATCATTATTCGCTACCAATTGCATCGTAACTCCTAAATCTCTTTCAAAGACTCCATTGATACGCGTCATAGAAGTGTTCATTACTGACAACACTGCTGCTTTTTTCTCGTTATCTGTTGCAGAAGCTGAAACATTTTGATTTGTTAAATGAAACTGAGAATATTCTGAAGTACCAATTAAAGCCATTCTATAGAGTCTTAACTTTCCATCATTTGCATTGGCATTTTTTTGAAAACTTCTTTGATTTACTTTTGATACATTTTCTTCAACTAAACATTCAAAATTAGATTTTGAAACCTTGTTTTTATAAAAAGCAATTACAGTTTTTTTATCTTTTGTATAAGGATCGATTAAATACATTGGATAGTTACCAGAAGTAATCATGGCATGAAAACCCACTTTAGATTTACTAAAACGAACTCTTGCAGTTACATCATCAATTCCAATTCCAACATACGATTTGATTGACGGAAATTTCGCCGCCAATTCATCTGAAAAGACAGAAGCTTCTTTAACTAAAAAACGTTGAACTCCGTTTGGAGTTGGCAACTCCATTATCGTTTCTTGATTTGGAGTAATGGGTAGTTTTTTATCAACCAAATTCATATTCACATTAAATAACTCAAATGAAGCTGGTTTTGTTTCTCTATATTCTAATGCCTCTCCAATTATTCTTAATTTTGAATCTTGCTTTGTCCAAATACTTTGCGAAAAAACAGAAATCGAAGCAAAAAAGAAAAACAATAAGGATATCTTGTAGTATTTCTTCATCACTAAATTTTATCTATAATTAGTTAGGGTTAATTGTAAATATCACTAACAAATGTAATTAAATATTTATCTTTGCTCTCTACAATTATGAATAAAAACATTCTGCTTAAAAACTTAGGAGTTAAAGATTACAAGGAAACTTGGGATTATCAAACTGAATTATTGCAAGAAATTGTTGATGTAAAAATTAGCAATAGAAAGAATAATAAATCTAAAGAAACTAAAAATCATTTTATTTTTGTAGAACATCCACATGTGTATACATTGGGTAAAAGTGGCGATTTAGATAATTTATTACTGAATGAAAAACAGCTGAAAGAAAAAGGAGCTACTTTTTATAAAATAAATCGCGGAGGTGATATTACCTATCATGGTCCTGGACAAATTGTTGGTTATCCTATTTTAGACTTAGAAAATTTCTTTACAGATATTCATAAATATTTACGTTTATTGGAAGAGGTAATTATTTTGACGTTGGCTGATTATGGTTTAAAAGCAGAAAGAAGCAAAGGAGAAACTGGAGTTTGGTTAGATGTTGGAACACCTTTTGCTCGTAAAATTTGTGCAATGGGAATTCGTTCTTCTCGTTGGGTTACTATGCATGGTTTTGCACTGAATGTAAATGTAAACTTAGGTTATTTTGACAATATTATTCCGTGTGGAATTAGAGGAAAAGCTGTTACTTCTTTGGAGGTTGAATTAGGTAAAAAAATTCCGTTAAAAGAAGTTCAAGAAAAAATCCTAACCCATTTTAAAGCATTGTTTGAAGTAGATACGATTATTTCTAACAATTAAAATAAGATTCCTGCTTTCGCAGAAATGACAAAAATTATTTCTCCTCGTTAAAATACACTTTGTAATATTTCATTTTTTTTTCTTCATCATAGCCACGTTCTAAATACTCTGAAGCCGCATCAGGAGCATCAATATCTAATTTTATTTCGATATGGGTATCTAATTTAATAATGCTTTTAATCTTTTGTTTTTCCTTTTTTAAGACAACGTCAGAGACTTCAAAATTATTTCGAATTAACACGTCGTTTAAGGTTTCGAAATGTTTCTTGTAATTGTCAAACATCTCTTTTTGTTTGTCTTCTTCAAATAATTCATCTTTAAAAGCATGATAATCTACGGATTCATTTTCTTTAAAATAATCTACAGTATTTGCTAAAAACTGACTTTGTTCTTGCTTACCAAATTCGGGTTTAATGACTTCTTCAGAAAACTCTTTACACAATTCTAAATAGCTTTGCGTGTGCTGATTTCTATCATCTGCATATTTTACTGATAAGAAATTTTTAATCCAATATTGCGCATCGTATTGATTGTTATCAACACTTAGCACAACCGTCCCTTCTGCATCAGTCGTGTTTAAAATTAAACAACCTTTGTCAATTTTTTTCGTGCTAATTCCTTGCTGAACAACAACATCAAAACTGTTATCTTCTAAAAAAGTTTGAAAAAAATCAATTTTATTTTCAACTTTAAAAACACCTATTGCTTCGGTTAACACATCTTGATATTCAATGCCTTCAATCAATGCAATAATCACATCACCTTTTTTAATTTGAGCAGAATTTGATTGCTCATATAAATGATTGACAATGTTTTTAGAGTTTTCTATAAATGATTTCTCCTCTTTAAAAATATTAGAAGCATAATTATTGATTTCATTTAAACGAATATCTGCATGATGACTAAAACGAAAACTTTGCAAAATATTTGCGAACGGTTTTAACAAAAACGGAACCATTAATTGGTAACTATCTTCATCAAATCGGATTAAATTTTCTGAAAAAGCGTTTTGCCCGCTATTGTATTTATTCCCTACTTTATGAATGATGCATTTGGTAATTTCTGCGCGTGTTCTTTTAATCATCTTGTGAAATTGAAGTCGCTAAAATAGTTGAAGTTTTTTGAAAATTGAGACAATTTCTATAAGATTCTTCGCTTTGCTTAGAATGACAATCACATGTCATCAAATGACAAGAACATTTTAAAGTAAATAAATAATATTATATGATGGATAGATTCTTTTTTTTAATGTTTTTATGTCTCAGTAGTTGTGCGGGAAAAACTCAAGACATAAATTTAAAAATCATAGATAGTTATGTAGATATAATAAAATCTAGAAATGATTTTAACACTTCAATTACAGAAGGTTCTATTTATGAAATTAGCAATAATAAAATTGTTGGAGGGTTTGAATTTTATGAATATTTTGAAGAAGATAAAAAGGAACTTTTTAGACTGGAATATATTAGTAATACAGAAAAATCTATTATAGAAAACTATTTTTACAAAAACAATAGATTGATTTACATTGAGTATATTAAAGATTATGAATTGAATAACGTGCCAAAAGTTATTTATATTAAAAATGACCTAGTAGAATACACACCCATTCAAAAGAAAGATTTAGAAAAAACACTAATTAAAAAGGGTAATGATTATTTGAAGAGCTTTATAGATTCAAAATAATTCTTAAACCTCCTTATAAACTTCTTCAAACGGAACTCTAAAACGTTCTCCATATACACCTTTTTCAGTTCTAATTCCGCAAGAAACAATCATGTTTATTTCTGCGCTAAAAGGTAAGCCCAATACACGTTTTACGCGCCAAGTATCAGAACCCTCCATTGGGCAGGTGTCATAATTAATTGCAGCCATACTTGTCATAAAATTTTGTGCAGCCAGACCAGCAGATTTGTGTGCAACAATTCGCATGTCTTTCTGGCGAACTTCTCTGTAAATGGGTCTAAAAATCCCTGTAATTAAAATCAGTATATATTTTAACCAACCTAAAATTCCGAAGAAATCTACGTACGCAAATGGAATAATTTTACCGTAATAATTCCGAGCTACTTTTTCTCTACTACTTTGTTCTGATTTTGGATTATTCTTTCCAAAAACTGAATCCATAAATTTTAAATTAGCTTTTGCTCGTCGTTTCCATAAATCTTTTCTTATAACAAAAACCACCAATTGTTGTGCGGTTGTTGCTGCATTTTGATTGAAGCAAAAAGGTGCAATTTTATCAATAATATCTTTAGATGTAATATGATAAAACTCCCATAATTGCATATTGCTACTATTTGGAGCCAGACTTGCTTGTTCAATACATTTTTTAACCAAAGAAGTATCTAAAGGTTTATCGGCATCAAAAATTCTTACAGAACGTCTATAGTTTATAGCTTCTGAAACTGTTTTTTCGTTTGTCATATTGTTTTATGAAAATAACTTCATGAAGGTTTTTAAAGTTTTTAATTTTCCTTTATACGGAGCATATCTTACAGGAAGATCTAACCAATTGTAGCGCTTTGTGATTCCTTTTTTGTGCGAAAATAAATCGAATGTTTGTTTGCCATGATAACCACCAATTCCACTTTCTCCAACTCCACCAAAAGGTAAATTATGATTTGCAAAATGCACAGTTGTATCGTTAATAGTTCCGCCACCAAAAGAATATTTTGCAATCATTTTGTTAGCAAATTTTTTATTCCCTGTAAACACATATAAAGCTAACGGTTTTTCGTAATTGCTAATTACTTTTTCAATATCTTCTTCAGTTTCGTAAGAAACCACTGGAGAAATTGGCCCGAAAATTTCACCCTTCATTACTTCGCTATCCAAACTTGGCTCGTTTATTAAAGTAGGAGAAATATAATTATCTTCTCGGTTTGTTTTTCCACCAACTAAAAAGTTTTCGTTTTCTAACATCATTGCTAACCTATCAAAATTTCGTTGATTTATGATTCGTGGATAATCGTTAGAATCTTCTGGATTTGTTCCGTAAGCATTCTCGATTTCAGCTTTAAAATGAGTTACAAATTTTTCTTTTACAGATGTGTGAATCAACAAATAATCAGGAGCAATACACGTCTGTCCGCCATTGATGAATTTTCCCCAAACAATTCTTTTTGCAGTTAATTTTATATTGGCAGTTTCATCAATTATACACGGATTCTTTCCGCCCAATTCCAGGGTGACTGGAGTTAAAAATTGTGCTGCAGCTTTTGCAATAATTTTACCAACTTGTACACTTCCTGTAAAGAAAATATAATCCCAGCGTTGTGCTAATAATTCAGTTGAAACATCAACGCCGCCTTCAACAACACTTACAATATTTTTGTCGAAAACAGCTTCTAAAATCTCTTTGGTTATTTTACTTGTATTTGGAGTTAATTCAGACGGTTTTAAAACGACTGTGTTTCCTGCAGCAATTGCGCTAATTAAAGGAACTAAAGCCAATTGATACGGATAATTCCAAGGGGAAATAACCAACACAGTTCCGTAAGGTTCTTTGTAAATTTTACTAGAAGAAGGAAAGTTTAAAAATGCCGGCATTACGGGTTGTGGTTTCGCCCAATGATGTATGTTTTTTATCGTTCTTTTTAATTCTGAAATTACAATGGATGTTTCTGTCATTACACTCTCGTATTCCGATTTTTTAAAATCTAGATACAATGCATTTATAATATCTTTGTCTCTTTTGAATATTTCAGAAAGTAATTTTTTTAAAAGCTGTTTTCTTGTTGAAATACTTTTAGTTTGTTGTGCTGCAAAATAATTTTTTTGCGCTTGAACGAGTTCTGGAATATTCATAAATACTAAAGTTCTTGGAGTTTGTTATTCATCATCGAAAACCATAACGGAGACAATAATGCTAAAATGACCATTCCTGGATAACCTGTTGGCATTTGTGGACTTTCTGGTAACGATTTTAAGATTTGATACTGTTTACTTCCGTTATAATGATGATCTGAATGACGAGATAAATTAAACAACATTAATTTTCCAATGACATGATCTGAGTTCCAAGAATGTGTTCTTTTTACTTTTTCATATCTACCGCTTTCAGATTGTTCTCTAAGTAGTCCGTAATGTTCTATATAGTTTACACTTTCTAATAATAAAATTCCGATTACAGATGCAACGATGAAACAAGTCAGCACAAATAATCCAAATAAATAATAAATAGAAGCTAGTAAAATAATGTTTGACAATGTATATATAATCATTCTGTTTTGGTAGTGAAGCCAGCTTCTGTTAGAGATTTTTAAACGTTTATTTTCTAATTGCCAAGCTTGTTTGTAACTCGTAAAATGAGAGCGAATCCAGAAGCTATAAATAACTTCATTTTTTCTTGCAGTTGCTGCATCTTTTGGAGTGGCAACGTTAAAGTGATGCCCAGCATTATGATAGGGTAAAAAATGAGTATCTAATGAACTTAACAATAATATTTCTCCAAAAAATTCATCAAACCTGTTGTTTCTGTGGCCTAATTCGTGTCCAACATTGATGCCTAATGTTCCGCACATTAATCCCATTCCAAATGTTCTTCCAATCAAATCAAAAGTGCTGAGGTTTGGTTCTTGAATGACGTTAAAAAATAGAAATAAAAAATAGATTTGCGTAGGAACCATTAAGTATAAAATATAGGTATATATTTTATTCTCTTTTTCTATTTGTTCTTGTTCTTTACTAAAATTTTCAGGAGTTGGTTTAAAAAAAAACTCTAAAATTGGTACAACTCCAAAAAATAGAAATAATGGTAAAAAGGTATACCATCCATTCATGGTAAACGAAAAATAAACACTTATTGGAAGTGAAAAAACGGTTAAAAATTTTAGACTTTTCATTTGATGTATAATTTCTGCCTAAATATACAAAATTAAGTACACGAATTCCAAATAGGATCTTTTGTTAATGGGGCAATAATAGAAACTTCTTCTTTACTTACTGGATGTATAAAGTTGATTTTTTTTGCATGTAAATGTATACTGCCATCTTTATTACTTCTGTTAAAACCATATTTTAAATCGCCTTTAATTGGCGAGCCAATTGTAGATAACTGGCATCTAATTTGATGATGACGACCTGTTTCCAAATCAATTTCTAAAAGGGAATAATTATTTAGTTTCTTAATAGTTTTGTAATGTAAAATAGCTTTTTTACTACCATCAATTTCTTTAGCAAAAGCTGTAGATTTATTGTTTTTAGGATTCTTTTTTAAAAAATGAATTAACGTATCAGCATCCTCTGTAGGTTGATTTTTTACAACAGCCCAATATGTTTTTTGGATCGTTTTTTCTCGAAGCATTTTATTCAAACGCTCTAGAGCTTTAGAAGTTTTTGCAAAAATAATTGCGCCACTTGTTGGCCTGTCTAATCGATGAACAACGCCTAAAAAAACATCACCAGGTTTATTGTATTTTTCTTTAATATATTCTTTAACAACATCACTTAAAGGCTTGTCGCCAGTTTTATCTCCTTGAGAAATATCTCCAGCACGTTTATTTACAATAATGATGTGATTGTCTTCAAATAAAACTTGTAAATTTTCTTTTGTAGAAAACATGACTATTATTTAAAATTATCAGCAACGTCAAGATTTACGTTTTCAATAAAATCTAAGACTTCTTTTCTTCCAAGACTTGTAGTTGAAGAAGTTAAAAATGATTGTGGAAGACTTTCCCAATAATTAAGTAATTCCTTTTTGTAAGAAGTAATTTGTTTGTTGATTTTAGAACTTCCAACCTTATCAGCTTTTGTAAAAGCAATACAAAACGGAATCTGATTTTCTCCTAAAAACTGCATGAATTCTAAATCTATTTTTTGTGGATCGTGACGAGAATCAATCAAAATAAAAGTACAAACAAGTTGTTTTCTTTCTTTAAAATAGTTTTCAATAAAATACTGAAAAATGGTTCTTTTCTTTTTAGAAATTTGCGCATATCCATAACCAGGTAAATCTACTAAAAACCAAGAATCATTGATTTTAAAATGATTGATTAATTGTGTTTTTCCAGGTTTCCCAGAAGTTTTAGCTAAATCTTTTCTCTCCATTAACATATTAATTAACGAAGATTTACCAACATTAGATCGTCCGATAAAAGCGTACTCTGGGATGTTGTCTTGTGGAGCTTTAGTGACATTACTATTGCTCATTACAAAATCTGCAGATTTAATTTTCATGTAATTAGATATTTCTTGAAGTAAGCCAAGTAGCTAAAACTGAATTAAATTCTTCTGGTCTCTCCATCATTGGTACATGACCACATTTATCAATCCAAAATAAATCAGAATTAGGTAACAATTTATCAAAATCAACTGCAACTTGTGGCGGGGTAACTTTATCTTGTCTACCCCAAATCAAACAAGTTGGTTGATTCATTTTAGGTAAATCTTTTGCCATATTATGTCTAATAGCACTTTTAGCAATTGCCAAAGTTTTAATTAAAGAATTTCTGTTGTTAATTACTTCGTACACATCATCAATTAATTCTTCTGTTGCTATCGCAGGATCATAAAAAACATCTTGTGCTTTTTTTGTAACATAACTTCTGTCGCCTCTTTTTGGGTAACTATCTCCCATAGAATTTTCATACAAGCCAGAACTTCCGGTAAGCACTAGCGCTTCTACTTTTTCTGGGTAATGTTTCGTGAAATATAAACCAATATGTCCGCCTAAAGAATTTCCAAGGATAACAACTTTTCCAAGTTTTTTATATTCTATAAAATCTTTTAAAAACTTAGCTAAATTTTTAACATTTGTTCTTAAAAGAGGTAAAGAATATAAAGGTAATTCTGGAATTAACACTTTGTATCCTTTATTAGAAAAATAATTAAAAGTTGAATCAAAATTACTCAATGCTCCCATTAGTCCATGCAAAATAACTATTGCTTGTCCTTCACCCGCTTCTGCATACGTAAACTTACTTTCTGTAATTAAGTTTTCTGTCATGGTTTAATTGATTTGGCTTTGTGGCAAATGTAGTTTTTTTTTAGCACATATACATTTTTAATACAAAGGCCAGGATTCTAATTATGTGTGCTAAAGTGTCAATATTTTCAATAAAATTAATTTTTTGTAATAAAGTGGTAAAAAGTGGTAAAAAGTGGTAAAAAATTTCTACTTTTGAAACAAACTTAAAAGCAACTAGATATTAATGAATCTAATTGGTACATACGAATGCAAGGCCGACGCTAAAGGAAGAGTGATGTTTTCATCCGCTTTAAAGAAGCAGTTGTTGCCTGTTGTATCTGAAGGATTTGTGGTGAAAAGAGCAGTTTTTCAGTCTTGTTTGGAGTTGTATCCGATGAAAGAATGGAATTTGATGATGGATAAAATCAATAAGTTAAATCGGTTTGTAAAAAAGAATAATGATTTTATCAGAAGGTTTACCGCTGGAGTAAAAGTGGTTGAACTAGATGCTTCTGGAAGATTATTGATCCCAAAAGATTTATGTCAATTCGCAGGAATAGAAAAACAAGTTGTGTTATCATCAGCAGTTAACATTATTGAAATTTGGGATAAAGACAATTATGAGAATGCTATAGATAATGCCGCAGTTGATTTTGCAGAATTGGCAGAAGATGTGATGGGTAATACAGATGTAGATGAGTTATCATAATCCTGTTTTATTAAAAGAAAGCGTTGATGCTTTGGCGATTAAAGAAAACGGAATCTATATAGATGTTACGTTTGGTGGTGGTGGTCATTCTAGAGAAATATTAAGTCGTTTAGGAAAAGACGGAATGTTATTTGCTTTTGATCAAGATCCAGACGCGCAAGAAAATAAGATTGATGATGAGCGTTTTGTTCTAATTGCAGAAAATTTTAGGCATATAACAAGGTTTTTAAAATTTTATAGAATAAAAAAAGTAGATGGAATTTTAGCTGATTTAGGAGTTTCATCACATCAGTTTGATGTAGCAGAAAGAGGTTTTTCTACTCGGTTTGATGCAGATTTAGATATGAGAATGGATCAGAAAAGTGAAATCTCTGCTAAACAAATCATCAATAAATATGATGAAGATAAATTAGCAGATGTATTGTTTTTGTATGGTGATTTAAGAAACGCAAGAGCATTAGCAAAAACAATAGTAGAATCAAGAATAGAAGAGAAAATTGAAACAAGTTTTCAATTAAAAGAAGTATTAAAAAGACATTTGCCAAAGGCAAAAGAACATAAAATTTTAGCTCAGATTTTTCAAGCTATTCGAATAGAAGTAAATCAAGAGTTAGAAGTATTAAAAGAATTTTTAAATCAAATTCCAGATTTGTTGAAAGAAGATGGAAGATTAAGTGTAATCTCCTATCATTCTTTAGAAGATAGATTGGTGAAGAGATTTATTAGTACAGGATTATTTAGCGGCGAGTCCAATAAAGATTTTTATGGTAATACAAATGAACCCTTAAAAAAAGTTGGAAAATTAATAGTGCCTACCCAAGTTGAAATTAAGATGAACAACAGGGCTCGCAGCGCTAAATTAAGAGCGGCAACATTAAAATAATGTAATGACAAAAGTGAAAATAAATATTTACGATTTATTACGTGGAAGTTTTCTTACAGATGCTTCGGCGTTTAAAAACTGGCGCATTATCATTTTTGTTGTTTCTCTTTTATTATTTATGATTACTAGTGCACATAGGGTAGATGGTAAGGTTATTGAAATTGCAGAATTAAATAAAAAGAAAAGAGAATTAAGAGCAGAATATGTTGATACAGGAACCATTTTAATGCGAATGAAAATGGAATCGAATATACGACAGAGGGTAAAATCGAGAGGAATATTTCCTTCACAAACATCTCCACAAAAAATTAAAATCATCAGAAAAAAGAACTAACCTTGGCAACCATTAAAAAGAGCATATTAAACAAACTATATATAGTCACTGCTTTAATGACGCTATTTTTTATTGTTATTATTGGGCGTATTGTAGATATACAGTATGTACAAGGAGATAAATACAGAAAACTTTCTGTAGAAAGCACCGTAAAAAACGATACAATTTTTTCGAACCGAGGAAATGTATATGCAGCTGACGGAAATTTATTGGCAACCTCGATGTATAAGTATACAATCCGTATGGATTTGGGTGCAATAAAGAACTCAGTTTTCGAAAAAAATATCAACCCATTATCAAACTCACTGTCAGAATTACTAGGTAAACCAACTTCATATTATCAGCAAAAATTAAGAACTGCTAGAAAAAGGAAAAACAGGTACTTATTAATTGCTAGAAACTTAGGGCATAATGATTATATGAAAGCGAAACAGTTTCCTATTTTCAAATTAGGTCCTTACAAAGGAGGTTTTATCACCGAACAAAAAACAATTAGAGTTAGACCAATCGGAAAAATTGCCGAAAGAACAATTGGTTATGATGATTATCGTGGAGGAGCAGGAATTGAAGGCGCTTTTACAAAATATTTAGAAGGAGAAAATGGTTGGAGATTAAAGCAAAAAATAGCGCAAGGTCAATGGAAACCAATTAATGATGTAAACGAAAAAGAACCTTTAGATGGTAGAGATGTTATTACAACGATAGATGTTAACATTCAAGATATAACACATCATGCGTTGTTAAAACAAATGGAGTTTTTTGAAGCGGAACACGGATGCGCAATTGTAATGGAAACAGAAACGGGAGAAATTAAAGCAATTGCAAATCTAGGAAGAACTTCTAAAGGAGCTTATTACGAGAAAAGAAATTATGCGGTTTGGGAATCTCATGAACCAGGATCTACTTTTAAACTAGCAAGTTTAATGGCGGCTTTAGATGATAAAGAAATAGATACATCAACTGTTGTAGATACCGGAAATGGAATTTTAATGCTCCATGGAAGTAGAATTGAAGATTCTCATAGAGGCGGATATGGAAAAATATCTGCAGCTCGAGTTTTTGAAGTTTCTTCTAATGTTGGAATCGTGAAATTGATTAAAAAACAGTACGATGATAATCCAATGAAGTTTGTAAATAAAATGAGGTCTTTTGGGTTGGATAAAAAATTGGGATTAGAAATTCAAGGAGAAGGAACACCTTTTATTCCGTATCCAGGAAACAAAAAAAATCCTTGGAATAAAATTTCTTTAGAATGGATGGCTTGGGGTTATGGAGTTTCTATTACGCCATTGCAGATGTTAACATTTTACAATGCAGTTGCAAACAATGGTCAAAAGGTTAAACCAATGTTTATTAAAGAATTGAGAGTGCAAAATAAAACCGAAAAAGTTTTTGAAAAAGTAATTTTAAAAGAAAGAATTGCAAGTCAAGAAACTATAAATAAGGTTAGAAAAATAATGGAAAATGTTGTTAAAAAAGGAACAGCAGAGAATATTTATTCTCCAAATTTTTCTATGGCAGGCAAAACAGGTACAGCAAAAAAATGGGTAGACACACATATAGATAAAGAAGGAAAACGTATAAATGGTCATTACTCAAATCAACTATATGTGGCCTCTTTTGCAGGTTTTTTCCCCGCAGATAAACCTAAATATTCTTGCATTGTTGTAATTCACGAACCTAATAAAAAGAAAGGGTATTATGGTGCAACTGTTGCTGCTCCAGTTTTTAAAGAAATCGCTCAAAAAATATATACAACTACGCCAATTAATGTACAGGAAGTAACAGATCAACCAACAATTTCTGGAATAGATTCTAAATATTTAGAATATTATAAAAATTTACAAAAAGAGTACAATGTTGTTCCGGATGTAGAAGGAATGTCTGGAATGGATGCCGTTTCATTACTAGAGAATTTAGGATTAAAAGTAAAGTTTAATGGAGTTGGAAATGTTGTAAATCAATCAATATATAAAGGAACGACATTTAAAAAAGGAGATACAATTCTGCTAAAATTATCATAAATAAATTGAAGAATTTAAAAGACATATTATATAAAATATCTATCGAAGAAGTTCTTGGATCAACAGATGTTGAAATAAATTCAATTCAGTTTGATTCTCGTAAAATCAAATCGAATGATTTGTTTGTTGCTCAAAAAGGTTTAACAGTAGATGGTCATTTATTTATTGAAAAAGCAATTTCATTAGGAGCAACAGTAATTGTTTGCGAAGAAAACCCAAAAGAAATTTCTGAGTATGTTTCTTACATTAGAGTAAAAGATGCTAATAGTGCTTTGGCAATTTTAGCTTCTAATTATTATAACAATCCATCATCAAAATTAAAGTTGATTGGTGTTACCGGAACAAACGGTAAAACAACAATTGCGTCTTTATTATATCAATTATTTAAAAAAGCTGAATTTAAAGTTGGGTTACTTTCTACGGTTAAAGTAATCGTAGGCGAAAAAGAATATAATGCAACTCATACAACTCCAGATTCAATTACAATCAATTCGTATTTAAATCAAATGGTAAAAGAAGGAGTTGATTATTGTTTTATGGAAGTTAGTTCTCATGGGATTCATCAAAAAAGAACTCATGGATTACATTTTGAAGGCGGAGTTTTTACCAATCTTTCTCATGATCATTTAGATTACCACAACACATTTTTAGAATATAGAGATGTTAAAAAAACATTTTTTGATTTGTTACCAAAAACGGCTTTTGCATTGGTAAATATTGATGATAAAAATGGAACTGTAATGTTGCAAAACACAAAAGCAATAAAAAGAACATACGCATTAAAAACCATCGCAGATTTTAAGGGAAAAGTGCTAGAAAAAAGAATGTCTGGTTTATTGTTAACTGTAAACGGAATAGAATTTTGGTCTAAACTCATCGGAACATTTAACGCGTACAATTTATTAGCAATTATTGGAACTGCAGAGTTATGTGGTTTAGAAAAATTAGAAATTTTGAGATTGGTAAGCGAGTTAGAAAGTGTAAGCGGTCGTTTTCAGTATACAATTTCTAAAAGCGGAATTACAGCAATTGTTGATTATGCGCATACGCCGGATGCATTAAAAAATGTACTAGAAACCATTTCTGATATTAAAACAGGAAAAGAAAAAGTAATTACAGTTGTTGGTTGTGGTGGTGATAGAGATAAAACGAAAAGACCAAAAATGGCAATGATTGCTGCTCAAATGAGTAACCAAGTAATTTTCACTTCAGACAATCCTAGATCAGAAAATGCACAAACAATTATTGATGAAATGGAAGTTGGAGTTTCTGCAGAGAATCTTGCAAAAACACTTTCAATTGTTGATAGAAAACAAGCTATAAAAACTGCATGTAAATTATCTGAAAGTGGAGACATTGTTTTGGTTGCCGGAAAAGGTCATGAGAACTATCAAGAAATAAATGGAGAACGATTTCATTTCGATGATTTAGAAGTTGTTACCGAATGTTTAACTCAATTAAATAAATAAGAATGTTATATTATTTATTCGAATATTTAGAGAGTCACTTCAATTTACCAGGAGCAAGTGTGTTTCAGTTTATCACATTTCGGGCTGCTTTGGCATTCATATTTTCTTTACTGTTTTCAACTATTTATGGTAAAAGAATCATCAATTTTTTAAGAAAACAACAAGTTGGAGAAACGGTAAGAGATTTAGGTTTAGATGGACAAGCTCAAAAATCTGGAACACCAACAATGGGCGGAATTATCATCATTTTGGCAACATTAATTCCGGTGTTATTATTAGCAAAACTAGACAACATTTATGTTATTATATTATTAATAACAACCATTTGGATGGGGTTTATTGGTTTTGTAGATGATTATATAAAGGTATTCAAAAAAGACAAAGGAGGTTTAAGTGGTAAATTTAAAATAATTGGTCAAATAGGTTTGGGTTTAATTGTTGGCTCTATGCTTTATTTTCATCCAGATGTAACTATAAAAGAACAATTACCCGCAGATCAGCAGATTGTGCAGCAAAACGGAAGAACACAAGTTTTTGGAGATGCTCATAAATCTACAAAAACTACTATTCCGTTTTTAAAAGACAACGAATTAGATTACTCAAAAGCATTGAGTTTTTTAGGTGATGGATATCAAACTTACGCTTGGATTATTTTCATTTTTGTAGTTGTTTTTATTGTAACTGGAGTTTCTAACGGAGCAAATTTAACAGACGGAATTGACGGTTTAGCTGCAGGTTCATCCGCCATAATTGTCATCACGTTGGCCGTTTTTGCATGGGTTTCTGGTAATATCATATTTGCTGATTATTTAGATGTAATGTACATCCCAAATTCTGGAGAAATGACCGTTTTTATTTTGGCGTTTGCAGGTTCATTAATAGGTTTTCTTTGGTACAATGCATTTCCGGCTCAAGTTTTTATGGGTGATACAGGAAGTTTAACTATTGGAGGAATTATAGCAGTAATTGCAATTGCAATTCGTAAAGAATTACTGTTGGTTTTTTTAGCAGGAATTTTTGTGGTAGAAAACATGTCGGTAATATTACAAGTTTCATATTTCAAATACACAAGAAAGAAATTTGGAGAAGGAAGGCGCATTTTTAAAATGTCGCCATTACATCATCATTATCAAAAATCGGGATATCACGAAAGTAAAATTGTAACTCGTTTTTGGATTGTTGGAATTCTATTAGCGGTATTTACAATTGCAACATTGAAGTTAAGATAAAACCCGTGTTAATCTTCCAGAAGGGAAGAAATAGAAGTATTAACAATGAATAGTGAAAAAGATAATATAAAGCATGTTAAGGAAAAGCACTCTTTTGTTGGAGGGTTTAGGAGGAGAATTGTTGTTTTAGGTGGCGGGGAAAGTGGTGTTGGTACAGCCATTTTAGCAAAGCAAAAAAAATATGAAGTTTTTGTTTCTGATAAAGGAGCAATTGCTAAGAAGTATAAAGAAGTTCTTTTACATAATGATATAGAATTTGAAGAAAATCAGCATACAGAAACAAAAGTTTTAAATGCAGATTTGGTGATGAAAAGTCCAGGAATTCCTGATAAAGTTGAACTAATTCAAAAATTGATAAAAAAGAAAATTCCAGTGATTTCAGAAATAGAATTTGCAAGTCAATTTACAGAGGCAAATATTATTGGAATAACAGGGTCAAACGGAAAAACAACAACAACATTATTAACGCATCATATTTTAAAACAAGCGAAGTTAAATGTTGGAATTGCAGGAAATATTGGAGATAGTTTTGCGCAACAAGTTGCAGAGCAAGACTTTGATTTATATGTGTTAGAGTTGAGTAGTTTTCAACTAGACGGAATTGAAAATTTTCGCCCACATATTGCAATAATTACCAATATAACACCAGATCATTTAGATAGATACGAGTATAATTTTAACAACTATGTAGAATCAAAATTTAGAATAACAAAGAATCAAACAAAAGAAGACTATTTAATTTATGATGCAGATGATCAAGCGATACATAAATGGTTAGCAAATAATAGAATAGAAGCACAATTAATTCCTTTTTCGATAGAAAGAGAATTAGAATTTGGAGCTTTTTTAAAAGAAGAAAAAATAATAACGAAAATAAATACAGAAGAATTTACTATGCCACTATCAAACCTAACCCTACAAGGTAAACACAATGTGAAAAATGCTATGGCTTCGGCTATGGCAGCTCAATTGCTAAAAATAAGAAAGCAAACAATTAAAGAAAGTCTTTCAAATTTTGAAGGAGCAGAACATCGTTTAGAAAATGTACAAAAGGTAAAAGAAGTACTTTATATCAACGATTCTAAAGCTACAAATGTAAACGCAACTTTTTATGCCTTAGAATGTATGGATAATCCAACAGTTTGGATTGTTGGTGGAGTTGATAAAGGAAATGATTATCACGATTTATTGCCTTTAGTACGAGAAAAAGTAAAAGCAATTGTTTGTTTAGGAATTGATAATAAAAAAATTATTGAAACTTTTAATAACGTTGTAGATATTATTGTAGAAACAGCTGGAGCAGAAGAAGCTGTAAAAGTTGCTGCAAAATTAGCATCAAAAGGAGACACTGTTTTGTTGTCGCCAGCGTGCGCAAGTTTCGATTTGTTTGATAATTATGAAGATAGAGGAAGACAGTTTAAAAAAGCAGTAAGATCAATTTTATAATTTAAAGTGATACACTTATTAAAACATATAAAAGGAGATAAGACCATTTGGTCTATCGTTTCGATATTGGCAATTTTTTCGTTTATGCCAGTATATAGTGCGAGTACAAATTTGGTATATGTTGTAGGTTCTGGTTCTCCGTTTGGTTATTTAATAAAACACATGATTTTATTAATTATGGGTTTTGTAATTATCTATGGAGTTCATAAAATTCCGTACAGATATTTTAGTGGCGGGTCTGTACTAATGTTGCCAATTATTATTATATTATTAATCTACACATTATCTCAAGGAACTACCATTGGTGGGGCAAATGCAAGTAGATGGATTAGCATTCCGTTTGTTGGTGTAGGTTTTCAAACATCAACGTTGGCAGGATTAATTTTAATGGTTTATGTAGCAAGGTATCTAGCGAAAAACAAAGAAAAAAAAATAGAATTTAAAGAAAGTTTGTGGCAATTATGGTTGCCGGCAGCTTGTGTTCTAATATTGATTTTGCCAGCTAATTTCTCTACAACAGCAATCATTTTTACCATGGTAATTTTATTAGTTTTTATTGGTGGATATCCAATGAAATATATTGGATTTATATTAGGATTCGGAATTGTTTTTTTAACATTATTTGTGTTAATGACAAAAGCGTTTCCAGACGCAATGCCAAATCGTATTGCTACTTGGGAAAGTAGAATAGAAAATTTTTCAAATAGCGATGGCATTGAAGGATATCAAGTAAACAAAGCAAAAATAGCAATTGCTACTGGCGGTTTAACAGGAAATGGTCCAGGAAAAAGTGTTCAGAAAAATTTTTTACCACAATCTTCATCAGATTTTATATATGCAATTATTGTAGAAGAATACGGTCTTGTTGGAGCCTCTTTAGTGCTTTTTATTTATTTTTTACTGCTATTTAGAATTATAATTGCAGCAAAAAATGCAAACACAATTTTCGGGTCATTATTGGTAATTGGGGTTGGTTTGCCAATCATTTTTCAAGCAATGATAAATATGGCAGTTGCAAGTAATTTATTTCCTGTAACAGGGCAAACGTTGCCGCTAATTAGCAGCGGAGGAACTTCTATTTGGATGACTTGCTTTGCCCTTGGAATGATTTTAAGTGTAAGTGCATCAAAAGATGAAACTGAAGAAACAATTTTAGATGATAATCCTTTAGATATTTTACATGAAGCAATTGATTAACATCATAATAAGTGGCGGTGGAACTGGCGGACATATTTATCCGGCAATTGCGATTGCGAACGAATTAAAGTTACGGTATCCGAAGGTAAAAATTTTGTTTGTTGGAGCAAAAGATAAAATGGAAATGGAGAAAGTTCCGCAAGCTGGATATGAAATAAAAGGGTTGTGGATTTCTGGAATTCAAAGAAAATTGACGTTGAAAAACCTGTTATTTCCTTTTAAATTGATGAGTAGTTTGTGGAAGGCAAATAGAATTATTAGAAAATTTAAACCAATATTAGTAATTGGTACAGGAGGTTTTGCAAGCGGGCCAATATTAATGGTTGCAAGCAGAAAAGGAATTCCGACGTTAATACAAGAACAAAATTCGTATCCAGGAATTACCAATAAATTATTAGGGAAGAAAGCAAAGTCGATTTGTGTTGCGTATGATAATTTAGAACGATTTTTTCCCAAAGAAAAAATTATTAAAACAGGAAATCCTGTTCGACAAGATTTATTAACCATTCACAATAAAACAGAAGAGGCAAAAGCATTTTTTAAGTTAGACGTAAACAAAAAAACAATCTTGATTTTAGGCGGAAGTTTAGGCGCAAGAAGAATCAATCAGTTAATAGAAGAACAATTAGATTTTTTTAAAAATCAAGATGTACAAGTTATTTGGCAATGCGGTAAATTATATGTTGATGAATATCAGCAATACAATCAAAAGGAAAATATTCAAGTATATCAATTTTTAAATAGAATGGATTTAGCGTATGCGGCTGCTGATGTTATTATTTCTAGAGCAGGGGCAAGTTCGGTTTCAGAATTATGTATTGTTGGCAAACCAACCATTTTTATTCCGTCACCAAATGTTGCAGAAGATCATCAAACAAAAAATGCAAAATCTATTGCAGATAAGTATGGAGCAATTTTATTAAAAGAAAGTGAATTAGACACATTTCCAATTGTTTTTGAAGCGTTAATGAAAGATAAAGGAAAGCAACAAAGTTTAAGCGAAAACATTAAAGAATTGGCGTTACCAGATGCAACAAGTCAGATTGTTAAAGAGATAGAAAAAATATTAAAACTGTGAATTTAAACACCATACATACTGTTTATTTTATAGGAATCGGTGGAATCGGGATGAGCGCTCTTGCTCGTTATTTTAAAGCAAATGGTAAAAATGTTGCTGGCTACGATAAAACTGCTACAAATATTACAATTGATTTAGAAGAATTAGGAATTACAATTCATTTTGATGATGCTATTGAGAATATTCCGACTGAGTTTCTTTGTAAAGAAAAAACATTGGTAGTGTATACGCCAGCAATTCCAAAAAATCATTTAGAGTATACTTATTTAAAAGAGGAAGGTTTTACCATTTTAAAACGTGCAGAAGTATTAGGGAAAATAACCGAACATACATTTTGTTTAGCCGTTGCAGGAACACATGGGAAAACAACAACTTCGTCAATTTTAGGGCATATTATGCAGCCAAGTAATGCAACTTCTTTTTTAGGGGGTATTGCAGAGAATTATAACTCAAATTTAATTCTTGGAGAAGACAATATTTCGGTTGTAGAAGCAGATGAATTTGATCGCTCTTTTTTACAATTATCACCAAATATTGCATGTATAACTTCTATGGATGCAGATCATTTAGATATTTATGGAGAACACGAAGAATTGATAAAATCATTTAATGATTTTTCTAAAAAAGTTTCAGGAAAACTAATTGTTGCAAAAGGATTACCAATTGAAGGATTAACATATGCGATTGAAGAAGATGCAGATTATAAAGCATTTCATCTTAAAATTGAAAATGGTAAATATTCTTTTGACGTACAAACTCCAACTGAAATTATAAAAAATATTAAATTTTCTTTACCAGGAAAACACAATGTAATGAATGCTTTAGCAGCTTTAGCGATGGCAAATGAATACGGAATTTCGCTTGAATTAATTAAAGAACAACTAAAAACATTTAAAGGAGTTCAACGAAGATTTTCTTACAAGATTAATACACCAGAATTCGTGTTAATTGATGATTACGCACATCATCCAACAGAAATTAAGGCGGTAGAAAATTCGGTAAGAGAAATGTATCCAAACGAAAAAATATTGGCAGTTTTTCAGCCACATTTATTTAGTAGAACAAGAGATTTTATTGATGATTTTGCAATTGAACTTTCAAAATTTGACGAATTATTATTACTAGATATTTATCCAGCAAGAGAAGTACCAATTGAAGGTGTAAATTCTGAGTGGTTGTTAAGTAAAATCGATTTAAAAAATAAAAAAGTAACCTCAAAAAATAATGTAATTGTAGAGATTAAAAAATCTTCAGCAAAAATTATTGTTATGATTGGGGCTGGAGATATTGGAGCATTGATAAATGATGTGGTAAAAGAATTAAAAATTAAAGAATTAAGCTAGGTGAAAAAAGCAGCAACATATCTATTTTCTTTACTATTAATAGCGTCTTTGGTGTTTTTATATAGTTTTTCTTTGGTTAAAAATTCTAATAAAAAAATTAAAAAAATAACCATAGAATTTGCAGAAGAAACTAATGATTTTTTAACTCAAGAAATGGTTAATAAATTGTTAATACAAAATAATGAAGCCCTTAAAAACCAAGCAAAATCTGTTATAGATTTACAGGAGTTAGAGCATTCGGTACTTTCAAATCCATATATAGAAAGCGCAACGGTTTTTTTTACAATAGATGGTGTTTTAAAAGCGACAGTAAAACAACGCACACCAGTTGCTAGAATTAGTAAAGTTAATTCGTCTTACTATATTGATAAACATGGATTTAAAGTTCCTTTATCAGAAAATTACTCAGCAAGAGTAATGCTAATAACAGGAGCTATAAATGAAGAAAATTTACAAGAGTTTACAAGATTTGTAAATGTAATTTTAGCCGATGATTTTTTAAAAAAAGAAATTATTGGCATACATAAAACGCAGGATAATGAATTTATTTTAAGCGTTAGAAGTGGGCAATATAAAATTGAATTTGGTTCTTTAGATGAAACCAATGTGAAATTTAAAAAATTAAAAGCCTTTTATAATACAGCATTTGTTGATAAAACAATTGAACAATACAAAACAATAAATTTAAAATATCACAACCAAGTTGTGTGCGCAAAATAAAACAAGATGGAAAACAATAAAATAGCGGTAGGTCTTGATATTGGTACAACCAAAATTGTTGCCATGATTGGTAAAAAGAACAAATACAATAAATTAGAAATTTTAGGTATTGGTAAAGCAAAAAGTTTGGGTGTAAAAAGAGGGGTTGTAAGTAATATTACGCAAACAATCCAATCTATTCAGCAAGCAGTTGATGAAGCTGAAAGTGTTTCTGGGTATAAAATTGAAGATGTAGTTGTTGGTATTGCTGGGCAACATATTAGAAGTTTACATCATAGCGATTATATCACTAGAAATAATGCAGATGAGGTTATTGATGAGAATGATATCTATAATTTGGTTAATCAAGTTCATAAATTAGTAATGCTTCCTGGAGAAGAAATTATTCATGTTTTACCCCAAGAATTTAAAGTTGATAGCCAAGGTGAAATCAAAGAACCTATAGGAATGTATGGCGGGAGATTAGAAGCTAACTTTCATGTGGTTGTTGGTCAAGTTTCATCCATTAGAAATATTGGTCGTTGTGTAAAAAGCGCAGGTTTAGATTTAGCAGACATCACATTAGAGCCACTAGCTTCTGCATCAGCAGTTTTGAGCCAAGAAGAAAAAGAAGCTGGAGTTGCATTGATTGATATAGGTGGAGGAACCACAGATTTAGCCATTTTTAAAGATGGAATTATTCGTCATACAGCTGTAATCCCATTTGGAGGAAATGTAATCACTGAAGACATAAAAGAAGGTTGTTCTATTATAGAAAAGCAAGCTGAATTATTAAAAATAAAGTTTGGATCTGCTTGGCCTGGAGAAAATAAAGAGACAGAAATTGTTTCAATTCCTGGTTTAAGAGGAAGAGAACCAAAAGAAATTACCTTAAAGAATTTATCTAAAATTATACACGCTAGAGTTCAAGAAATTATTGAACATGTGTATTTAGAAATTAAAAACTACGGACACGAAACGGTAAAAGGAAAACTAATTGCAGGAATTGTGTTAACTGGTGGAGGAGCACAATTAAAACATTTACGTCAGTTAGTGGAATACATTACAGGAATGGATGCAAGAATCGGGTATCCAAATGAGCATTTAGCTGGAGATTCTGACGATTCTTTATCAAGTCCGTCTTACGCAACAGCAGTTGGTTTATTAATGGAAGGATTAGAAAAAGAAGGAAAAGGTTTTGAAGCAGAAATATATAAAGAAGAATCAGTTAATACTGTAGAAGAAATATCTAAAGAAGAATCAGTTAATGCTGTAGAAGAAATTTCTAAAAACACTAATGTAGAAGGAAAACCAGTTGAAAAGAGAAAATCTTTTTTCGACAAGTTTACAGAGCGGTTTAAAGAATTTTTAGACAACGCAGAATAAAGGATTAAAGAATAAAAATAATATATAAACCCTATAAAATAGAAAAGTTATTATGAGCGATGAATTCGATAACATTTCATTTGAAATGCCAAAATCACAATCAAACACTATTAAAGTAATTGGTGTTGGTGGTGGTGGGAGTAATGCTGTAAACCACATGTTTCAGCAAGATATTAAAGGAGTAGATTTTGTAATCTGTAATACAGATGCACAAGCATTAGAGAATAGTTCTGTTCCTAATAAGATACAACTAGGGGCAGATTTAACATCTGGTTTAGGTGCAGGAGCAAACCCAGAAATTGGTGAAAAAGCTGCTCAAGAAAGTTTGGTTGAAATTCAACAAATGTTAAGCACGCAAACCAAAATGGTTTTTATAACTGCAGGAATGGGTGGAGGAACTGGAACTGGTGCTGCACCAATTATTGCTAAAATAGCCAAAGATATGGATATTTTGACAGTTGGTATTGTTACAATGCCTTTTCAATTTGAAGGAAGAATGCGCTCAAATCAAGCTCAAATTGGAATTGACACTTTAAGAAAGAATGTAGATTCTTTAATTGTAATTAATAATAATAAACTAAGAGAAGTTTATGGTAATTTAGGGTTTAAAGCAGGTTTCTCTAAAGCAGACGAAGTATTATCTACCGCTGCAAGAGGAATAGCTGAAGTTATAACACATCATTACAAGCAAAACATCGATTTGCATGATGCTAAAACGGTGCTTTCAAATAGTGGAACAGCTATTATGGGTTCAGCAAAAGAATCTGGAGCAAATAGAGGTAAAAATGCGATTGTAAAAGCATTAGATTCTCCTTTATTAAACGATAATAAAATTACTGGAGCTAAGAATGTATTATTATTAATTGTTTCTGGTGTTGATGAAGTTACCTTAGATGAAATCGGTGAAATAAACGATTACATTCAAATAGAAGCGGGTTATGATGCCAATATTATTATGGGAATTGGTGAAGATGAATCTTTAGGCGATGCCATTTCTGTAACAATTGTTGCAACAGGATTTGCTGCAGATCAACAAAGTACGATTACCAATACAGAAGTAAAAAAAATCATCCATACCTTAGAAGACGAACAAAAAGTTACCTATGATTTTTCTGAAAAAACAGTTATTACATCAAGTACTTTAGAAGAACCACTTATAGGCAATCCGGAAGCTAAAATTATCTATGTTTTAGAAGATGATGTTGAGGTTGTAGAAAAAAAGGAGACTTTAATTCCAACAACAGATTTTATAAATAATATAGATGTAGTTTATGATAAGATAGAAATAGAAACCATTTCTGATGATGATTTCATAATCACAAATATAACTCCAATTATTGAGGAAGAGATTGAAGAAGAGCCGGCTCCAATTCAAATGGATACATTATTTGATTTACCATTAAATAATTACGAAGTAATCAAGCCAGAAACAACTGAAGTTCGTTTTGATTTATCTATTGATGATGTAAATGAAATAGAAGTAAATGATGTAATAGAAATTGTTGCAGATGCCACTAGAGTTGTTGAGAAAAGATATGTATTAGAAGATTTTAATGCACAGCCAACCATTGCAAAAAGCTCTCAACCAAATCAACAAAAACAAGTTACTGCTGATGAAGCAGAATTAATATTTACAGTAAAAACAAAACAAGCTGTTGAATTAAATGAGATTGAAACCTTTTCGGAAGAAATTTCTCCGTTAAGTATCACAATTTCAGAATTAGAAAAAACAGCTGAATTGCGTCGTCAAAAAATGAAAGGATTCAATTATAAATTTATAGATCAAGTAAATAAAAATATTGATGAAATTGAGAAAGAACCAGCTTATAAAAGATTGGGTGTAAATCTAGATGAAATTAATTCTGATTTAAGTAAATCTAAAACGACATTAAGCACAGATGCAAATGATGATGCACAATTGCGTTCTAATAATTCCTTTTTACACGATAATGTAGATTAATACTTTATTTAAAAAAAAGGAATCAGTTATTCCCTAAATTACTTGATTATTTTTTTTAAGATTCCTAAGAAATTAGGAATTTTTTTTATGCCTATATTTGCAATTCCAAAAATGAAAAGATGAGTTTAGAAAAATTAGTAATGGAACAACTAAAAGCCGCAATGAAATCGAAAGATATTATTGCCTTACAAGCTTTAAGAGCAGTAAAATCAGCAATTTTATTAGCGAAGACAGAAAATGGAGCAGCGAATGAATTGACTGAAGACCAAGAGATGAAAATTTTGCAAAAGCAGGTAAAACAACGTAAAGATAGCGCTGTGATTTTTCTAGAACAAGGAAGACAAGATTTAGCAGATCCTGAATTAGTAGAGGCTAAGGTTATTGAGCAGTTTTTACCAGAAGCTTTATCTGAAGAAGAAATAGAAAAAGTAGTAGTTGCTATAATAGAAAAAGTAGGAGCAGCAGGAATGAAAGATATGGGTAAAGTAATGGGAATGGTTTCTAAAGAATTGGCTGGACAAGCAGACGGAAAGACGATTTCTACTTTAGTTAAGAAAAATTTAATAAGTTAAAAAGAAATTCCTGCCTTACTGAAACAAGTTCAGCACAAGTAGCAGGAATGACAAAAAGGCTCCGTAGTTCAACTGGATAGAATATCAGATTTCGGCTCTGACGGTTGTAGGTTCGAATCCTATCGGAGTCACACTAACGGAGAATTGATTCATTGGAATCGGTTCTCCGTTTTTTAATTCTTTTATACCCATTGATATTAAAGGGATTGATGAGAATAAAGCATTGACTCTATTGGTTCGAACTTTGTCATTTTGTGGTTCTGTCGCATCTACTAAAATTAGGTATAAAGTTTTAAGCTAATCCCTTTTTTAAGAAGCTAATGATATAAATGATTTGTAGGTTGAACTTTCAGGGTTCACCAGTTGATTTTTCTTTATCATTCTAACTACTTCTATTCCTGATATGGTTCTCTTTGCTGATTCAAATTCTTTAAAACCTAGACCTA
>JBDNGO010000028.1:0-17430 GCA_041689245.1 Flavobacteriaceae bacterium
ACATAAAATACTATAAAAAAAGCCTTCAATTTCTTAAAGACTTTTTTATATAGCAATCATATTTCAGTATATTAAAATTGAAATCTAATTCCTAACTTAGCGTTTCTCCCTCTTGTATTAAAGCCTAATGTTTCTTCGTAATCTTCATTGAACAGATTGGTTAAAGAACCAAATAATGTTACGCTTTCATCTAACAATTTATAATTTGCGTTGATGTCTAATAAATGATACGATGGCAGTGTTTTTTCAATCGTTTTAAAGACAGAAGCATCATAATATGCGCCTTCTCTTTCTCCTACATTTTTATAAACCAAAGAGAAAAAAGCCTTTTCAAAAGGGGTAAAATCTAAGTTCGCTACAAACTTGTTTTTAGGAATGTATCTCGCTTCAGCATCTTTATCAGTATACGTATATCCTAGATTTAATTTAGCAAAAGCAGTTGGTTTTAACGTTACAGAAGCCTCCACTCCTTTTACCTTTATCGTTGTCATTGCATTTGCATATTGCCCCCAAGGCGCAGCAGACAACCCTTTAAAAATTACAGCATTTTCTTCTTTTCTATTAAAAAAAACCGTGTTAATTTCTAACCATTTTTTGTATGTAGACTCAAAACCAAGCTCAAAAGTTTCATTTGTTTCTGGTTCTAAATTTAAATTACCATACACAGAAAATAACTGATATAAACTTGGAGAAATGTAGGCTGTACTATAAGAAGTTAACAATTTTAAAGTTGCTGTTTCCGTAGTATACACATTGTATGAAGGATTCACATGATACACAAAATGAGATCCGTATTTACTGTGCGTATTCAATCGTCCTCCTGCATTAATTGTCAAGTTGAAATCTGTAGTATATACAGCCGCAGCATATGCATCTAACGTGTTAAACTTTGCTAAACTAGCATCAATATTCCCCCAAGGAGAATTTGTTTGATTTGAATGATCTTGATAGTTTACACCCGTAATTAACTGAAGGTTTCTATTGAAATCATATTTATTTACAACTTCTAAATGAATACTTTTTCCTTCATATGTATTTCCAGAAACGTCCCTTTTAACGTTGTTATAAGAAGCAATTGCAAATAAATTTCCTTTATTATAGTTAAGCGTTGGCTTTACCCCAACTCTAAATTGCTTTTGATCTCCGCTATTTTCTAACGCATCAGTATAAGCACCTTCATCATATTGATATTCAAATTCATCAAAGTTTAAAAAGGTCTGAACAATTACATTGTCAGAAAAAGTATAGCCTAATTTAAACAAACCGCTTTTATTAGTATAGGCATCATTTGTAAATGATTTATCTGTGTTACTCTTTGCAGAAGAAAACCCATCAGTTGCTGTGATATTGATAGTTCCTAAATAATTAAACCGGTCAACGGTTCCTCTTACACTTAAGTTTTGATTCTTATCCAGCAAACGGAAATTGCTAGCGTTCGCAGTATTATTAGTTCCTAAACTTGCTTCATAGCTCAAAGAAATCTCTTCTTTAGATGCTTTTTTTAGAATGATGTTTACAACTCCGGTTGCAGCACCAGAACCGTACAATGTGCTAGATGCTCCTTTTAACACTTCTATGGATTCAATTTGATTTAAAGACAACAAACGCAAATCAAATTCTTGGCTAATTCCGGTAGGATCTGATACTGGGACACCATCAATCAATACCAACACTTGTCTACTTCTACCGCCTCTAATATAGCTTCCTTTGATATCTCCTGAATTAGAATTTAATCCTTTAATTTCAATTCCCGTAATATTGTTTAACAATTCCAATACCGTTTTACCTGCATTGTTTTGAATCTCTTGTTGGGTAATTTTTGTAATTACCTTTCCAACTTTTTCTTTTGCTAATTTAAATTTGGTTACAGAAATTACCACCTCAGTTAGATTGATTTTTTTTTCTTGTTCTTTTTGCGCAAAAATGCTCGTGCTCGCTAAAGAAATAGCCAAAGCACCAATAATTGTGAATTGTTTTTTCATTGTAAATGATTTAATTAAAATAAATAAATCAGGAAAATTCTGTACGAAATGATAGGTACATTAACTTTTATCCCGAAAGTTTTTAGTCTTTGAAACATGGCAGGTCTCCTGGCTCGCGTCTTGTAATTTACCTTCCCATTTTATGCTGAATTAATTTTCAGCATCTTAACAGTGGTTAAAGAAGTAGTACAAGCATCCTTTCTAAAAGGACAAAGCTTACAGTTGCGGGAACAGCTTTGGGATCACAATTTTGAAATTGTTTCACCAAATTCCCTTTTAATTTATCAACTAGCAATTAGGTGATAAAACCAAAATTCGTAGCAAATGTAATCGAATTTCTATGGGTACTGAAATTTTATTCAGAACATTATTGTAACCTTGCAATTCAAATTAGTAGAGATGAAATTATTCGTTACAATATTTTTAGTATCTGTATTTCTTATTGGTTGTAAAGAAAATACAACTTCAAAAGCACAATACAAATTACATAAACAATCAATTGAAATAAAATATGCTAAAGGATTTGATATTCAGTATTTTAAAAATTATAAAAAATTAATTATAAAATCGCCTTATCAAAATTCTAAAGAGCAATTTGAGTATATATTATACAATAAGTCAACAGAAGCAATAGTTGACTTTAAAAAGGAACCGATTCATGTTCCAATTCAGAAAGTTGTGGTAACTTCTACAACTCATATACCAATGTTAGAATTGCTTGGCGTAGAAAATACCTTAATTGGTTTTCCGCATACAAAATATGTTTCATCACCTAAAACAAGAAAGTTAATTGACGCTAATTTGGTAACAGAAATTGGTGTAAAATCTTCATTAAACACAGAAACTTTGTTGGATTTAAATCCTGATGTAGTTATTGGTTTTAGCATGACGAAAACAAACAAATCTTTAAACTTAATCGAAAAATCTGGAATCCCTGTTGTTTTAAATGGAGATTGGTTAGAAGATACGCCACTTGGCAGAGCAGAATGGATCAAATTCTTTGGTGTTTTGTATAATAAAGAACAAGAAGCTGATAGTGTTTTTAAAATAATAGAATCTAATTATAATATTGCTAAAGAATTAGCCAATAAAACCGTCACTAAACCAACTATTTTATCTGGAGCAATAATGGGTAAAGATATTTGGAATTTACCTGCCGGAGAAAGCTTTGTAGCGCAATTTTTAACAGACGCAAACACTAATTATTTATGGAAAGACTCTAAAGGAAAAGGAAGTTTATCGATTAGTTTTGAAAGTATTTTAGATAAAGGAAAATCCGCAGATATTTGGATTGCTCCAGGCTATTTTTCTACAAAAAAGCAAATGCTAGAAAAGAATGCTAATTATAAAGAGTTTAAAGCGTATAAAAACAATCAACTTTTTACATTTGCAAATAACGTTGGAGAAACTGGAGGTGTTTTATATTTTGAACTAGGCCCAACAAGACCCGATTTGGTGTTAAAAGATATTATTAAAATTGCGCACCCAGAGTTATTAGTAAACTACACGCCTACTTTTTTTAGTAAAATGGAATAAGCTTTATAGGTCACAAGACGATCGCCCTGTGAGTTCTTGTAGTCAAAAGAGGACATTGTTTTTCCTCCTTCAATGTAAATCTATTGTGAGAATGTGTTGGATGCTAATGCATTCAATTCTCGATAATATAAAATAGTTGACTCTGGTGTCATTCCGCCAATTAAACCAATAGTTTTATTCATTACTAAAATAGTGTTATTTGTCCATCACCTTTTGTTTCTGAAGAATCATCATCTGTTGTTGTGTTTTCATCAGAAATATTTTCTATAACTTCTTCTTCTACAACTTCTATATCCTCAACTTTAGGTTCTTCAAAAGGTAATGATTCTAACAAACTAACTTGTTTTACTTTTTCTTTTGTTAATTGATTTCCTTGTGCTTTTATTCCTTTTATTGCAATAAACTCTTCAAAGTTAACTTCAATATTATCTAAATTTCGCTTAGAAAATTGAACTTCTGCAACAGGTCTATAATCAGTCGAAATAATTTCTAATTGCGATTTTGGATCCTCGGATATAAAAATTTCTTCCTTATCTACATTTTCTATTAAAAAACGTTTTACGTAGTAAATTTCTTTATCTCCATCTAAATAAATTACTGAAATTGGTTTTTTGGGATTCCATTTTTCTAACACAATCATATCGTCTTCAAATCTACTCGCTAAATTTGGAGTAACCGCTTTTATTGTACCAGATTGCAAGGCAATTAACAGTTTATCTTCGGCTCTAAATTCACCTAATAACTCTCCTCTTCCGTCAACATTTAAACGTTGTACTGTGTCATCAAACCAAATTTTACGAGGTTTTAATGTTGATACTCCTGCAGATTTAAATTCGATCTTTTTAATTGAATATTTTGTAATTGTATTTCCTTTAACAGCTCTACCTTTTACTGCTAAATCTGCAAAATCGATATCCCATTTTAGCTTTTTCACACTTCCAACTGCTCTTAAATTTATAGTAACAGCTTCTGCTTCTCCGTTTGGATTTGCTGTAAAATACAACACTTTAGATGCTTTGTTTCCGTTGGCTAAATCATACTCTTTATCTCTTGTTACACCAGTAACAATAAATCTTTTCATATAACTTGATCCACTTTTTCCGTCACGATACATCATGTTATAAACGGTTCTTTTGTCTTTCTTTTTAAAAATAGAAATATGGATAATTCCTTTACCAACAAAGGTTTTGTTTGCCACTTTAGTAACAATCATTTGACCATCATCTTTAAAAACAATAATATCGTCAATATCGGCACAATCAGTTATATATTCGTCTTTACGCAAAGAAGTTCCAATAAATCCTTCTTCTCTATTTACATACAATTTTGTGTTACGCATTACAACTTTTGTAGCAACAATATCATCAAAAAATCTGATTTCTGTTTTACGCTCTTTTCCTTCTCCGTATGTTGTTTTCAACCGTTTGAAAAAATCGATTGCAAACGCAATCAAGTTTGCCAAATATTTTTTTACTTCAGCAATCTTCTCTTCTAAACTTTCTATGTGTTGCTTTGCTTTATCAATATCGAACTTCGAAATTTTCTTAATTCTAATTTCTGTCAATCGAACAATATCTTCTTCTATAATTGCTCTTTTTAAGTGTTTAATATGTGGCTGTAGACCTTTATCAATTGCCGAAATAACGCCTTCCCAAGTTTCTTCTTCTTCAATATCACGATAAATTCTATTTTCAATAAAAATTCGTTCTAATGAAGCAAAGTGCCATTGTTCTTCTAATTCGTTTAATTGAATTTCAAGCTCTAGTTTTAATAACTCAACTGTATTATCTGTTGATTTTCTTAACACTTCATGTACACCAATAAAAACAGGCTTATTATTTTCAATCACACAACACAAAGGTGAAATTGAATTTTCGCAATTGGTAAACGCATACAAAGCATCAATTGTTTTGTCTGGTGATATTCCTGGTGGAAGATGCACCAAGATTTCTACATTAGCAGCTGTATTGTCTTCTATTTTTTTGATTTTAATTGTTCCTTTTTCATTCGCTTTAATAATACTTTCTATCAAAGAAGTTGTTGTTGTACTAAAAGGAATTTCAGTAATTACTAACGTTTTCTTATCTAGTTGAGATATTTTAGCACGAACCCTCACTTTACCTCCACGTTTTCCTTCGTTGTAACCAGTAAAATCTGCAATTCCTCCAGTTAAAAAATCTGGAAGAATTTTAAAACTACGCCCTTTTAAATGTTTGATAGAAGCATCAATCAGCTCTATAAAATTATGAGGTAATATTTTGGTTGACAATCCAACAGCAATTCCTTCTCCTCCTTGTGCCAATAACATTGGAAATTTTACTGGAAGATTTACTGGTTCTTTTCTACGGCCATCATAAGACGATTGCCATTCTGTAGTTTTTGCATTAAAAACAACATCTAATGCAAATTTAGAAAGTCGAGCTTCAATATATCTAGAAGCCGCTGCGCGATCACCCGTTAAGGTATTCCCCCAGTTTCCTTGCATATCAATTAGCAATTCTTTCTGACCTATTTGCACCATGGCATCACCAATAGAAGCATCTCCATGCGGGTGATATTGCATGGTATGACCAACAATATTTGCTACTTTATTATAGCGACCATCATCTAAATCTTTCATAGAATGCATTATTCTACGTTGTACCGGTTTAAAACCGTCATCGATTGCAGGAACAGCTCTTTCTAAAATTACATATGAAGCATAATCTAAAAACCATTCCTTGTACATTCCTGTAACTTTGGTTATGGTTTCTTCTTGAGGCGAATCTCCTTGGTAATTAAGAGCATCTATGTGCTCATCTTGATTATTGATTTCTTCTTCGTTTTCGTTTACTTCTTCACTCATACTAGAGTACTAATTATTTTTTTAATTTTCTTTTTTCCAATTGCATTCCTATTGTTAATAGCAACATTGATATAATACCAAAATATGGAGATTTATTTTTTTCAAAACCTAAATCAGTATACTCTATTCTAAAAAACCAAATAAAAATAATTACAACAGCTACTACACTGATTATATTTATACCAACTACTCTTTTCATATTATTCTTCAATTAAATCTAATTCAACTTTTAAATTCTCAATGATAAATTTTTGTCTTGTTGGTGTATTTTTACCCATATAAAACTCTAACATTTCTTCTATCGGCTTTTCTTTGTCTAACATCACAGGCGCTAAACGAATGTCATTTCCTATAAAATGAACAAACTCGTTGGGAGAAATCTCTCCTAATCCTTTAAATCGGGTTATTTCTGGTTTTCCTTTTAGTTTCGCAATTGCTTCTCGTTTCTCTTCTTCAGAATAACAATAAAAGGTTTCTTTTTTATTACGAACTCTAAATAAAGGCGTTTCTAAAATATATAAGTGCCCTTCTTTAATTACTTCTGGGAAAAACTGCAAAAAGAACGTAATTAACAACAAACGAATATGCATTCCATCTACATCAGCATCTGTAGCAATAACAATATTGTTATACCGCAACCCTTCTATACTATCTTCTATATTTAGCGCTGCTTGTAATAAATTAAATTCTTCGTTTTCATATACAATTTTCTTAGACAAACCATACGAATTTAACGGTTTTCCTTTTAAACTAAATACCGCTTGAGTATTTACATTTCTAGACTTTGTTATTGAACCAGATGCCGAATCTCCCTCCGTTATAAACAAAGTAGTTTCTAAATAATTTTCTTTTTTAATATCATCAAAATGCACTCTGCAATCACGCAATTTCTTATTGTGTAAACTTGCTTTTTTAGCTCTATCTTTTGCTAATTTTCGTATTCCAGATAATTCTTTACGTTCGCGTTCTGCTTGTACTATTTTACGATGAATTGCTTCTGCTACAGTTGTGTTTTTATGTAGGTAATTATCTAATTGTGTTTTTACAAAATCGCTGATAAACGTTCTTACTGTTGGCAGACCGCCACCCATTTCTGTAGAACCTAGTTTTGTTTTTGTTTGACTTTCAAAAATAGGTTCCATCACTTTAATTGCAATGGCAGAAATAATTGATTTACGAACATCAGATGATTCGTAATTTTTACCGAAATATTCTCTAATTGTTTTTACAATTGCTTCTCTAAAAGCAGCATGATGCGTTCCTCCTTGTGTTGTATGCTGTCCGTTTACAAACGAATGGTATTCTTCTGAGTATTGTGTTTTACTATGTGTGATTGCAAGTTCAATATCTTCCCCTTTTAAATGAATGATTGGATATAACAAATCTGAAGCTGTTGTATTTTCTTCAAGCAAATCTTTCAACCCATTTTCTGAATAAAATTTTTCACCATTAAATAATATAGTTAAACCCGTATTTAAATACACGTAGTTTTTTAACATTTTTGCTACATATTCATTTCTGTATTTGTAGTTACCAAAAATGGTTTCATCAGGAATAAATTGAACTTTAGTTCCTTTTCTTAATGATGATTCTTGCGCATCTCCTTCTTCAATTAAATTACCTTGATTAAATTCTGCCCAAGCCGTTTTATTATCTCTAATAGATTGTACTTTAAAATATTCTGATAAGGCATTTACTGCTTTTGTACCAACTCCATTTAATCCAACCGATTTTTTAAATGCTTTAGAATCGTATTTACCACCAGTATTCATTTTAGAAACTACATCCACCACTTTTCCAAGTGGAATTCCACGTCCATAATCACGAACTGAAACTTGCTTCTCTCTAATTGAAATTTCAATGGTTTTTCCAGCACCCATTACATATTCATCAATAGAATTATCTAAAACTTCTTTTAATAAAATATAAATTCCGTCATCAGGAGAAGAACCGTCTCCTAATTTACCAATATACATACCAGGACGCATACGAATATGCTCTTTCCAGTCGAGAGATCGAATATTATCTTCGGTATATTTTGTTTCTTGTGCCATAAAAATTTGCTGGTTGTATGCCTTGCTAAAATAAGATATAAGAATAAAAAATAAAAAACTCTATTGAATTAGTTATCAACAGAGTTTTAAAGTATTTTTTGATGATTTTTCTACGCTTTTAAACGTTAAATCTAAAGTTCATCATATCGCCATCTTTTACAATATATTCTTTTCCTTCTATAGATAATTTTCCCGCTTCTTTTACTTTAGCTTCGCTACCTAAAGCTACATAATCATTATATTTAATTACTTCTGCTCTAATAAAACCTTTTTCAAAATCTGTATGAATAACTCCTGCTGCTTGTGGTGCAGTATCTCCAACATTAATTGTCCAAGCTCTTACTTCTTTTACACCAGCAGTAAAATACGTTTGTAATTTTAATAATTTATAAGCTGCTCTAATTAATTTTGATGATCCTGGTTCGTCTAATCCAATATCAGCTAAAAACATCTGACGTTCTTCATAATCGTCTAATTCATTAATATCTGCTTCTGTACCCACTGCAAGAATAATAATTTCTGCAGCTTCATTGGCAACAACTTCTTTAACTCTGTTTACATAATCATTTCCTGAAACGGCAGAATTTTCATCAACATTACACACATATAAAACAGGTTTAGATGTAATTAATTGTAACGTTTTTACAAATTCTTCTTCTTTTTCTGTAAACTCAATAGTTCTTACTGATACTCCTTGCAACAACGTATCATTAATTTTCAATAAAATAACCAATTCTGCTTGCGCTTCTTTATTTCCTGTTTTTGCTGTACGCTTAACTCTTTCTAAACGTTTTTCTACAGTTTCTAAATCTTTTAACTGTAACTCAATATCAACAGTTTCTTTATCCCTAATCGGATCTACTGTTGTGTCAACATGAATAATATTATCGTTATCAAAACAACGCAATACATGAATAATAGCATCCGTTTCTCTAATATTTGCTAAAAACTGATTACCTAGTCCTTCGCCCTTACTTGCTCCACGAACTAAGCCAGCAATATCAACTATTTCTACAGTTGCAGGTTGTACTCTTTCTGGATTTACCAATTCTTCTAATTTCTCTAATCGCTCATCTGGCACATTTACTACACCAATGTTTGGTTCTATGGTACAAAAAGGAAAGTTTGCGCTTTGCGCTTTTGCGTTTGACAAACAATTAAACAGCGTTGATTTTCCTACGTTTGGTAATCCTACAATTCCAGCTTTCATCTGATCTTTTTATTGATTTTTTGCGAGTGCAAATATAGTACTTTGATTTAAAAAAAGCACTAAATTACAAGCACAATAAAAACAGTTATTTTAACATAAAATTAACGTTAATATATTTTTTACTACATTTATAAAAAAATAATGTCTCATTTACAATGAAAAACCTGTCTGATGAATTTGTATGGAAAGCACTTAAAGAGGGGGATTTAAAAGCGTTTTCCATTCTTTATAAAACCTATCACCCAAGGTTATATAATTATGGTTTAAAAATCTCTGGAAATATCCCTATAACTGAAGACACCTTACAAGACTTTTTTCTATACGTGTATGAACACCGGGAAAACCTTAGTGATTTAGACTCAATTGCTCCCTATTTATTTTCATCTTACAGAAGACACTTGCTAAGAACCTTGAAAAAAAGATCTAAAATTATCTCTTTTGATGAGATGAATGTTAAAATTATAGATATTCAATTTACGCCTGAAGAAATAATGACACATCAAGAAAGCGAAACGTTCAAAGACAAAAATATTTCTATTTTGCTCAATAAACTCCCAAATCGACAAAAAGAAGCCATTTATTTAAAATATTATTCGGGATTAAACACCAATGATATCGCCAACATTATGGAAGTAAATTATCAGAGCGCAGCAAACACAATTCATAAAGCCATAAAAAATTTAAGACAAGAAGTGTCTATACTTCAATTATTAAATTCTTAATTTTGCAAATTAAAGGGTATGTTTTATTCTGAAGATACTTATTAATAATAGAGGAAGAGAACAAATTCACAAAATATTGAATTACTGAACAAATAATGGCTAAAAAAAATTACAACACAACTGAAGACTTTCTTTTAGACGAGTCTTTTAATAACTGGAGCAAAGAGAATAGACTTACCGATGTTGATTTCTGGGATGAATGGATTGCCTACAACCCAAATAAAAAAGAAGTAATGAATGAAGCAAAAGATATCATATTAGGGCTTCAATTTAAGAATAGTGAACCCTGTGAAGAAAAAACAAATGCAGATTGGGTGGTATTAGAGAGTATAATCAAGGCTAAAAAGATAGAGAATCAAAAAAAACAAGCACCTAATTACTTTAGGTTTATAGGTATTGCAGCCTCTATTTTATTATTGGTTTCATTAGGAATCTATACATTAACTGGGAATCCGATAAAGGTTGTTTATAAAACTGCTTTTGGAGAAGTTCTGAATTTAAAATTAAAAGACGGTAGTTCAGTTACATTAAATTCAAATTCTTCTATATACTATTATGAGAATGACAATCGTAAAGTCTGGCTTACAGGTGAAGCTTTTTTCGAAGTAGATAAAAAAGAAACTACGAATGCTAAATTTTGGGTTATTACTGATGATTTAAATATTGAAGTCTATGGAACTTCTTTTAATGTAGATACAAAATATGAAAAAACAGCCGTATTTTTAGAAGAAGGCAGAATTTGGTTGGCGCTGAAAAACGGAACTACAAAAAAAATGATCCCAGGAAATTACCTCTCTTATTCTGCAAAAGAAAATAGAGTTCTTGATGAAAAAAACAACTTAAAGTCACATTTAAAAACCTCTTGGAAAGATGGCTCTATTATCTTTGAAAAATTATTTCTGAAAGACGCCATTAAAAAAATTGAAGAAACTTACGGTGTCAAATCAGTATTTAAAGATGAAGAAAGTAAATATAAAATCATCACTGGAGCAGTACCTATTACAAATTTAGACATTTGTCTAAAAGCCATTGAAAAATCGGTGAGTGTTCGGATTGAAAAAATAAATAATCAATTAATTATTAAAAACAGAACGGAAAATTAAACAGATAAAACTCATATACTTCATCATGCTAATTCGTAAAAGTTCTTTTAGTATATGTTTAATTTTGATGACCATAACTTCTTTTTGTAACTCTATATGTGCTCAGAACAAAAATGAAATTCTTTTTACAACTTTATTAGACTCTTTAAGTAACAGATATCAAGTGTTTTTTACATATAACTCTGCTGCTTTTGCAAATAAACTAATTAATAAAATAGCTATTGATAAAAAAAATTTACAAGAAGCACTTGATATTCTTCAAAAAAATACACCTTTCCATTTTGATTACTTAGGGAACAAATACTATGTGGTTTATACTAAAGAAGATTACGAAAAACATCGTAAAAAAAGCAAATCTTCTAATTCTTCTTACTTTGCCACCTCTAGTATTATTCAAAATTTACAGAATTACATTAAGGGTGTTATTATCGATACCAATGGTAGTCCCATATCTAATGCTGCAGTAATTCAAAAAGAAACCTCAATTGGAACAATTTCAGACGATGATGGGTTCTTTAATCTTAACACGACTACTAAATCACCTATAGAAGTCAGTCATATTGGATATTTAACAAAACAAGTCCCTTTTAGCACTGAGAAGTTTCTTCCTATTATTTTAGTAGCCACTGGGTATAAGTTAGATGAAGTTCAAATTATTGGATCTCGAAATAAAAACAGGAGCGTAAAAGACGCCCCAACTGCCATTGATTTTATTGACATAAATAAAGCTTCTAACTCAGGAGAGCAAGTAGATGTAAATCAACTTTTAGTAAATTTCATACCCTCTTTTAATGCTACAAAACAATCGGGAGCAGATGGTGCAGACCATATTGACCCTGCTACATTAAGAGGTCTTGGTCCAGATCAAACCTTAGTACTTCTCAATGGAAAAAGAAGGCATCAAGCTTCATTAATTAATTTATATGGAACTAGAGGAAGAGGTAGTTCTGGGACAGATTTAAGTGCCATTCCAATATCTGCTATAAAAAGAATTGAACTACTTCGAGATGGCGCTTCTGCTCAATATGGCTCTGATGCCATTGCTGGTGTTATCAATATTATTTTAAAAGACACTACTAATCAATTATTAGTGAACTCTTCCTTTGGTTTTCACAATGCAAATTCGGTTACTAAAAAAAACAATTCAAAAAACAGGTTTGACGGAGAAACTTATAAATTAGGAATAAATTATGGCGTAAAAATTCAAAAAACAGGCTTCATTAATTTTTCTTCAGAAATCATCTCAAAAAACCACACGTTTAGACCAAGTTCTTTACATCGCGAAAAATTTGGGACTGCATCTGGCGCAAATTACAGTCTTTTTTTCAATTCAGAAATTCCAATAAATAAAAAAATAAAATTCTATTCCAATGGCGGATTTAGCTATAAAAACACAGAAGCTTTTGCATTTACAAGACCTATGAATAGTGAGAGAAATGTACTTTCCATCTATCCAAATGGCTTCAATCCTATTATAGCCTCAAAAATTTACGACCAATCACTTTCTGTAGGTTTCTTAGCAACTATTAAAAAATGGAATATCGACATTAATAACACTGCTGGGGTAAATAATTTTAAATATCAAATCAAAGAAACATTAAATGCTACCTTAGAAAACCGTTCTCCAACCGAATTTAATGCAGGAGGTCATAAATTGATGCAAAATACAACTAGTCTTGATTTTTCAAAATATACTAAAACCTTTCTTAATGGTTTAAATATTGCCTTCGGATTGGAGTATAGATTTGAAAACTACATTGTATTTTCAGGAGAAGAAGGTTCTTATGCTGCATATGATATACATGGTAAAGTTGTCACAAAAACAACTCCTACGTCTAACTTAGTAACTTACAATGGAAAAGTGAGACCGGGAGGTTCTCAAGGCTTCCCAGGATATACCCCTCAAAATGAGGTCGATAAGAATCGGTCAAATTTTAGTGTGTATGCAGATACCGAATTTGACTTTACTAAAAAATGGATGGTCGGAGCCGCTCTTCGTTTCGAAAATTACAATGATTTTGGAAATACCCTTAATTACAAATTAGCAACTAGAATCAAAGCATTTCCTTTTTTGACAATTAGAAGCTCATTTAGCACAGGTTTTAGAGCTCCATCTTTAGCTCAAATTTATTACAATTTAACTTTTACAAATTTTACAGGAAATACATTTTCTGAATCTCAATTAATAGCCAACAACAACTCAATAGCCAGAGAATTTAATATTGATAAATTAAATGAAGAAAAAGCAATCAATGCCAGTTTTGGTTTTAACACTAAATTAGGAAAAAACGTTACAGCAACTATTGATAGTTATTATGTTGAGGTTAAAGATCGAATTATTTTAAGCGGAAATTTTGATGCTAAAGACTTAGGGTTTAATGTTAATAACGTACAGTTTTTTGCCAATGGTGTTGATACAAAAACCTTTGGAGTAGACATTGTTTTTAATTGGAAAAAGCAGTTTGAGAACTCAAGAGCTACTATTTCCCTTGCTGGAAATATGAATGAAATGTTTATCGATAAAATTCACAATAAAAAACTAAATAAAGAAACATTTTTTGGCATAAGAGATCAACAGTTTTTACTCGCCTCTGCTCCTAAAAACAAATTCAATCTATCGTTGAAATATCAACATCATAAATTTAGCGGTATGCTATCATTTATAAGGTATAGTAGTCAAAAATTGATTGATTGGAATATAGATAGCCCCCTTTCAGAATTTAACAATTCAACAGAAGAACGATTGTTAAAATCTATAGATTACTACGCCCCTAAAACAACAACCAATCTTCATTTTTCTTATAAAATTACGAATTTAATTAATTTTCAAATCGGTGCTACAAATCTTTTTAATATCTATCCTACAAAACAAAATCAATTTACAGATAGTGGAGGACTTTGGGATGCAGTTCAAATGGGAAGTAATGGTGCGTATTTCTACACTAAAATCAAATTAAAATTATAGCATTTCAAAAAAACTTAAAAAAAAGAGTATAAAATAAGAAAGTCAGTCTTATCTATATATACGTCATACCTAAATTCTTAAGATTATCACAAAATATTAACTTAATTTTTAATTTATGAAAAAATTTACGCTCTTATTAATTGCTATTTTTAGCATAAGTTTCACATTTGCTCAAAGCACTGTGACTGGTACAATTACCGACACAAGTAAAGAAATTTTACCCGGTGCAAACATTGTAGAAAAAGGCACCAAAAATGGTACTTCAAGCGACTTTAATGGTCAATTTTCTTTAACAGTAAAAGAGGGTGCTATTTTAGTAATTAGTTTTGCTGGTTATGAAACAAAAGAAGTTTCTACAACCGGAAAAACCAATTTAAACATTGTTCTATCCGAGGGATTAACCTTAGATGAAGTTGTTGTAGTTGGTTCTAGAAATAAAAGAAGAACAGCTTTAGACACTGCTGTACCTATTGATGTTATAGATGTACAAGAATTAGCTTCCAGAAGTGGTAAAGTAGAAGTAAATGATATTTTACAATATGCTGCTCCGTCTTTCAATGCAACAAAACAATCCGGATCAGATGGTGCAGATCATGTTGTTCCTGCCTCTCTTCGCGGTTTGGGACCAGATCAAACTTTGGTATTAATTAACGGAAAAAGAAGGCATCAATCATCATTGGTTAATATTTTTGGTACTCGTGGGCGTGGTAATTCAGGTACTGATTTAAATGCAATTCCTTCAGCAGCAATTAAACGTATAGAGGTTTTAAGAGACGGTGCTTCTGCCCAGTACGGTTCTGATGCTATTGCTGGTGTTATCAATATTGTTTTAAAAGACAATACTGATGGTGTAACTGGTAGTCTTGGCTATGGTGCTTACAGCACTGCTATTGGTAATGGATGGAAAGAAGCTACTGGAGAAACACTATATAATGTTGAAGGAAAAAACAGGCTAGATGGAAAAGAAAAAAACTTTGACGGTAATACGTATAAACTAGACTTAAATTATGGAGCAAAACTAAATGATAAAGGAGGGTTTATAAATTTCACCACTGAATTATTGTCAAGAGAAAAAACCTTAAGACCTGGGTTTTCTTGGAGAAAAGGATACGGAAGTGCTGGTATTGACGGATTTAATTTTATGGTAAATGCTAGCTTACCTATTAATGATAATACAGAAGTTTATGCTTTTGGAGGTAGAAACTTCAGAAACACAGATGCTTATGCTTTTTCCAGAAGTAGTTTTGATAGTGGAGATAATAGAACAGTTGCTAGTATACACCCTAATGGTTTTACACCTAGAATAACCTCTATCATAACAGATGTTTCAGTTTCAGCAGGTGTTAAACACAAATTAGATAATGGTTGGGAATTAGACTTTAATAATACATACGGACAAAATCAGTTTAATTATTATATTAAAGATTCTAACAATGCATCTTTAAAAAGCGCTTCTCCTACAGATTTTAATGCTGGTGGCCATAGTTTGTCTCAAAACACAACAGGTGTTGATTTTAGTAAATATTTAGAAAATGAAATGAGTGGTATAAATTTAGCTTTCGGTTTAGAGTATAGAACAGAAAATTTTACCATTTTTTCTGGTGAAGAAGCTTCTTATGGTTTATATGATAACAATGGTATATTATTAACAAACCCTGCAACTCAAACTGTTGCAACCGATAGTAATAATGAAGCATTACCTGGTGGATCTCAAGGATTCCCTGGATACAGTCCTGATAATGAAGTTGATAGAAGCAGAACTAATGTTGGGCTTTATTTTGATTCTGAATTTAATTTTACAGAAAACTTTTTAGTTGGAGCAGCTATTCGTTATGAAGATTATAGTGATTTTGGAAATACTTTTAATTATAAGTTAGCTTCTAGATTTAAAGTGAACGATAATTTATCTTTCAGAGGTTCTATTTCAACTGGTTTTAGAGCACCTTCATTAGCGCAATTGTACTACAATTTAAAGTTTACAAATATTGTAAACGGAGCATCTTTATCTTCTTTATTAGCAGCAAATAACAGCACCGTTACTAAAGCTTTTGGTATTAAGCAGCTTAAAGAAGAAAAAGCATTTAATTCGAGCATCGGTTTTACCTATAAAACTGGTGGATTTACAGCAACCATAGATGCATATTCTATTTCTGTTGATGATAGAGTAATTTTAACAGATAACTTTGATGCATCGGCTTTAAACATAGGAGTTGATGTTGCACAATTTTTTGCAAATGGTGTTGATACAAAAACGAAAGGTGTAGATATTGTTTTAAACTATAAAAAAAGTTTTAATGATCATAAATTTAATTTTGGGCTAGTTGGTAATTTTAATAGCACAGAGATAAAAAGTATTCACAATGGAGATTTAAATAGATTTACCTTTTTTAGCCCATTTTCAGAAGCGTATATAAAAGCTGCTGCTCCAGATCATAAATTTGGATTAAATGTAGCCTACAGCTACAAAAAATTTGATGCATCTATAAACTTTACTAAATTTAGTGAAGTGCAGTTACAAGATTTTCAATGGGTTGATTCTCCTCCAACAACTCAAGCAGAAGCAGATGCCTTATATACTATAGCAACAGATGTTTATAAAAGTAGTATTACAACAGATATAAGTGTAAGCTATAGTTTTACAGAAAAATTAAGACTTACTTTTGGTGGGAATAATATTTTAAATGTATACCCTACTTCACAATTTGATGGTTGGACTGATCAAGGTGGTTTATCTGATTCTGTTCAAATGGGCTCAGATGGAGCTTATTTTTTCACAAGACTTAGTTTTAACTTATAAAAGTATGTCTTTTTATACACAATATAATTAAAAGAAAAAGGCCGTAATCAAAGATTACGGCCTTTTTCTTTTAATACTTTTTGATACTCTTTTTATTGGATGTGAAGTATTCTAAAAGTTTAAAAAAATACACATTATTGTATCAAAAAATCAATTTACAGATCGTGGAAGGCTTTGATATGGAGTTCAAATGGGGAGTAATAGTGCGTATTTCTA
>JBDNGO010000029.1:0-2685 GCA_041689245.1 Flavobacteriaceae bacterium
AGGAAACATTCAAACAGAATTAGATGTTACTCAAACAGGAGCTGGATTAAATGCAGATGGAACTTATGCTGCAAATGGGTCTGCCAATTATATTTCAGGAGCTACTGCATTAAATGATGCTGATAATAAATTGGATGCTCAAGTAAAAGTGAATGTAAATAATATCGCTACCAAATTAGATGTAGCAGGTGGTACAATGACTGGGGCAATTGATATGGGAAATCAAAATATTAGCAATGCAACTAATATAGCTGCAGCTATTTTTTCTGGAGACTTAAATGGAACTATAAATACTGCAACTACTGCAACTACACAAACGGCATCAAACAACTCAACTAAAATTGCAACTACAGCCTATGTAGATAGTAAGATAATAAGTGGTACTGGCACCCTAGGTGGTCTGCAGAACACGGTTGTAATAACTGTAACGACTGATCTATTGTTTGATTCAGACAAAGATATAGTTATTGTAACACCAACAAATAAACTCTTAAATGTTGACAATACAACATCAGGGTTTTTTGCTGAAATAAATAATAATACAAAAACATTTACTTTATACACCTATAAGTTTAGCAATGGTGCCCTTATTAACGTACCTTCAGATTTCACTTTTCAATATCTCATAATTAGAAAATAAGATCTACCAAATATAAGCGTCAAAAAATATTATTAAATATAAGGCCCATTATCAATATCTAGTAGTCCAATTCTATCTAAAAGACAATATCTTTACTAACAATTGTATAGTACAAACCGCTTTCTAATAAAATAAAGAGGTCTCGTTGCTATTACAAATGATGTAGCTACAGACCATAGAGTAGCAAAGGTTTGTAATATTTTGGTGGCCCATAACTTTGAGGTGCTTTTAATTGGAAAACAATTTAGTGCTCGTAAACCATTAGTCAGGAATTATATAGCCAAAAGGTTTCAGTTGCTCTATAATCATGGCTTTCTTTTCTAATTATTATTTACAAAAAAGACATTCTAATGAGAAATATTTTAAGCGTGTTGTTCCCTAATTTACCATCCGCTAAATATTTTTTCAACTCTCACAATATAAGGCACTACCCAGGCATCTAAAGAACCTAACTCTATGAAGCTAGAAGAATACATTACGCTTTCACTATTTGATGGTCTTCCAATAAATTTTCGTTATTAAAACGAAGAACTAATTGCGCAACAGCTATGGTATCTTTTTCACAGTAGGTTACAATTCTTTCTAGGTTTTTTTCTTTGTAATACACGTTAGCAACTTCGCTCCCGTCAATGTCATCTTTTGGCGAAGGAATTCCTAAAATAGACGTTAATAATTTTAAAGACGAATAATGTTTATAATCTCCAAATTTCCATAATTCCATGGTGTCTAAATGTGGAATTTCCCAAGGTTTTTTTCCAAATAAATTTAACTTGGTTGGCAGCTCTACTTGTTGTACAATCATTCTTCTTGCGATGTAAGGAAAATCAAACTCTTTTCCATTATGCGCACATAATACGTGTTCTTTTTTGTTAAAATGGGTGTCTAAAAGGTTTTTAAAGTTAATTAATACTTCTTTTTCATCATCCCCATAAAATGATTTCATCCGCAATTGTTTTTCATCCTTTTGATGTGTAAAATATCCAACAGAAATACAAACAATTTTTCCAAATTCAGCCCAAATTCCGGCGCGTTCGTAAAATTCTTCAGCAGTAATTTCTTCTTTACGCTGATACGTAGTTTTTTGATCAAAAAGCTGTTTTGTGTTTTCAGAAACAGTATTCCAAGATTCCTCTTGAGGAACAGTTTCTATATCTAGAAATAATATATTTTCAAGTTTTACATGTAAATTCATAGCAGTAAATTTTTGTTGTGAAGTTACTAAAAATAAAAAAGCCCCGAAAATTCGAAGCTTTTTTGTTCAAAAATTTGTGGAAATTATTTGATTACTAATTTTTTAGTAGCCACTTTATCTCCCTCAATTACTTTCACAATATAAATTCCAGAGTTAATTTGAGAAATATCTAATTGTTTTCTATTCCCTGTAAATTTTTTCGAAAAAACTTGTTTTCCTAACACATTGTATATAATTACTTCTTTTTCAACTGTATTAAAAGTGGTAATTGTTAATTTTCCATTTCTTACTGGATTTGGAAAAACAGAAAAATATTTTATTTTTTTTTCAACAATAGATGATGTGCTTTGCCCATAAGACAACCCACAAAAACAAATGAAAATAAAAAAGAATAATACGTATTTTTTCTTCATACTATCTCTAAATAATTTTTTAAAGGTATCAAATAATTTTTGTTTTTTGCCGTTTCAGCCATCTTTTAACAATGCAATGTATTGGTTTTAAACAAAAAAAGCAGACCGAAGTCTGCTTGTTTGTTATAATTAATTCAAAAAATTATAACCCAACTGTCCAACCTGATGCCCAAGTTGGTGCATTTTTACCATTTCCAGCTCCAGTATTTGTACCTTCTGTAAAATACGTTTCTGTTCCTGTGTATTCATGTTTTGTTGTAATGTTATCAAACTGAATATTTGTAAATACAATGTTTCCGTTTTTTACATTATCGTTTGCTGCGGTGTCTGTAGATTTAATCTTAATTCCTAAATCAAAACCTGAAGCATAAATGTTTGATGCTGTCCAGTTTCCTCCGCCTTCTTTTATATATAATGCTCCTTCAGAACCAGGACCAACA
>JBDNGO010000030.1:0-18127 GCA_041689245.1 Flavobacteriaceae bacterium
TCGAGCTGCAAACGATTTATATTCAAGAGCTGTATCCAAAATTAGACAACCAATTGAAGCGCTATTTAGTTGGCTTATTGAAAAATCAGATATACAAAAAGCGAGTAAAGTAAGGTCTACTAAAGGGTTAAACCTACATGTGTATGTTCGACTAGCTGCAGCATTTATAACACTATTATTTAACTCTTGATTCGCATTATTAATGTAAAAAAGCTGTTTATAAATAAACAGCTTTTTCAATTTGGAATTATTATTTTTTTTCTTCTCCTGGGTGGTAAGTAGTTTTAGCTCTTTTTAAAACATCTTCTCTATAATAAGCAACATCTTTAAATTGCTTATCGGCATAGCGTTGAGATTGATCTGAAAAATGTGCTGAATTAACATCACCACTTTGTCCACCCGCCAACATTGTTTTAGCAGTAACTTTATCTCCAAATTCTACAACGGCAACAAAACTATTTCCAGATGTTCCGTATTGACGTTTTGTATTTTTTCCAAAACGAGTTCCGAAAGAAGCTAAAGCTCCCCAAGAACTAGAAGCCATTCCAACTGCTATGCTTGGTTTTGCATCGTTGAAATCTTGTTGAATTTGTCCATCATTACGTTGGTAACGATTAAATTCTCCCCAAGGAGTTTTCCAAGAACCAAAATCTGCTTTTAAATTATTTAAGCTTTGTTGAAATATATCTATACGCTCCTTATTGCTAGAAGATTTACTCATATAATTAAACTGACCTAAACTGCTAATTCTTTTATTTCCTTCAATTCTTGGGATTTTTCCAGAGCTATAATACGCGTTTATATAAAATTGTGTCAAAGTCATTTCAATTGAACTTACAGAAACTTTAAAATCCCAGTTTTTTAATAAAGCAATTGCTTCTCTGGCCTCTTTACTTTTTACAGGTGATTTTTTTACTGCTTCTAACAATCCGGTAATTAGCATATCTGCTCCTGGTAAATAAGGATCATACGCTAAATCGATTAAAGAATCTAAAGTTAAATCTTTGGATTTTGTCAATAAAGGAATAGCATGTATTCCTCTGAAATTTTCAGGAAAAGAATACATATAATTTGGATAATCTTCTTTTTTTGGACTGTACTCTAATGCACTTGTAAACGGAGTAGAATTACAATTCTGAATCCAACCATTTGGGGGATTTAAAACCATAATATTATCTTCTAAAGCATGTAAGCCTTGCCAATCTGTCTTAGGATTACTTCCATCCACAGGTTTTGTATAATCAAAACTTACATCTCTCTTTGGGATAAAATTTCCGTGGTAATATGCAATCGTTCCGTCTGCATCTGCATACACAGTATTGTTTGAGGAATTTGTTCTAGTATTCATCATTTCATAAAATTCTTTATGATTTGATTTTTTAGTTCTTGTAAAAGATTGTGTTAACGCTTTTATTGGACTCCACATTAATGCAGTAGTTACCCATTTATCTCCATTTGCATGTGTAATTGGTCCGTGATGTGTTCTATACGTCATAAAAGATTTTTCTTTAATTCCGTCTTTAGATGTATATTTTAAATGTACTTTAATAGAATCCATTGGGCGAATTTCTTCGCCATATTTATAAGAAGTTTTAGCTCCATTTTTTACAATAGTTTCTTCAAATTCATCTAGAATATCTGTTCCTGTTGATGTATGCATCCAGCCAGTTTTACTGTTAAATCCTTGATACACAAAAAATTGCCCCCAAGTTACTGCGCCGTATGCGTTTAAGCCTTCTTCACTAACCATATGAACTTCTCCTCTAAAAAAGAAAGAAGTATGTGGATTGATTAATAACATAGCTTTGCCAGATTTTGTTTTAGAACCAGCAATTGCAAATCCGTTTGAACCTCTTGGTTCATCATCTTTTAAACGAATTAAACCATTGTTAACAACAGCCATTTTGTTTTTACTATCATAAAATTCTTTAACTTTTTTAGTAGAAATTCTTTCAATATCACCACCAATAGAGCCTTCACTAAAATACATTGGCATCCATGGTTCAAAATGTGCTATTAATTTTGGTTTTACTTCTGGATTTTTTGCTAAATAATAATTCAATCCATCAGCAAATGCAATACATAATTCCTGCAACCATTCTGGACTGTTTTCAAAGTTTTCTTTAGCTTCTTTTTCAGTCATATATAAACGAGCGCGTAAATCGCTGTACAACGATTCTTCTCCTTCAACTTCGGCCAATCTTCCAATTGCCCAAATGTAGTTATGTTCTACGCGATTAAAATCGTCTTCTGCTTGTGCATATAACAGCCCAAAAACAGCATCGGCATCCGTTTTTCCGTAAACGTGTGGTACACCAAAATCGTCTCTTATGATTTCAGTATTTTTTACATGTTGCTCCCAGCGTTCTTGTTCTGTTAATTTTGTATTATTTGTGCAACTAGCTAGAACAAGTAATAATAATATAAAAAGTTTTTTCATTTTTTAGTTTTTAAGTACTGTGAATTCTATTGCCGAATCTGTAAATACGGTGTGAGTTTGTGTTTTAAAATCTTTTGCATCTGCTTTATAGATGTTGTCTACATAAGTTTGCGGATTTAAATCTATTAAAGGAAACCAAGTACTTTGTACTTGAATCTGTAATTTATGTCCTTTTTTAAATGTGTGAAAAACATCTTGTAATTTTAAATCTACATTAGTTTTTCTATTAGGAACAAACGGTTCTGGTTTTTCAAAGCTGTTTCTAAAACGACCACGCATCACTTCGCTACGAACCATTAAATGATAATTACTCATGTTTAAATGCGATTGCATATTTTTATTGTTGTTTTTTGTATCTTTTGGATGTACATCAATAACTTTAACAATCCAATCTGCAGCTGTTCCTGTTGTTGCAACTTTTAGTTTTGCTAAAATATCTCCAGCTAAGGTAAAATCTTCTGTCAATACATCAGTTTCAAAAACCAAGACATCTGGTCTTCTTGCAGCAAAACGTTGATCGTCTGTCATGTATTTTCTTGGAGTGAAAACCGTTTTAATATCTTCAGAATAGGGAACAGGTCGTTTAATGTCACTAATAAATTGAATTCCCTTTGTGCTTTTCTTTTTAGTAGTTAATTCTTGATTTTCTGATAAATACCAGTTTTCTTTTACTGCTTGTTTTGGCGGCCAAACATCAAAAGAATTCCATTGTCTTTTTCCAGAATCATAGACATACGCTTCTGGTAATCCTGAATTTTTATCGCCACTTCCTTTTAAGAAATGATTAAAGAATTTAGATTCTATTTCTTTTTGGAATTTTAAGGAGATTGAATCGCCGAAATAATAATTTCCAACGATGTTTTTCACAGAACTGCTAGACCATCCTCCATGATCCCAGGGTCCAAAAACGAAGGTGTTGTAATTATTAGGCTGGTGTTTTTCGATAGCTTTATAGGTTTCTAAAGGTCCATATAAATCTTCTGCATCAAACTCACCAGCAACAACCATTGTAGCAACGGTAGAAGGAACTTTATCTAAATATTGGATAATTCCTTTGCTTTTCCATACTGAATCGTAATTTGGATGTTCTACAATTTCTTTCCAGAAGAAATCATCAATTCTATCATTATTCTGCGGACTTAAATTATCTACAGTTTCTTTTCTAAAATATTTGTTTAAGTTTTTTAATGGTCCAGCATCTAAAAAGAATTGATACTGATCTTGAGAATCCATTGTTGGTAAAGCGTACCAAGCTGTATCTGTTGGTGTGTCTTTATATGTTCCAAACAAAGAAATTGCTCTAAAATAACTTAATAAAAATGCACCATTATGATGAAAATCATCAAAGAAAAAATCTGCAATAGAAGCTTGTGGTGAAGCTGCTTTTAAAGCTGGATGTGCATCAACCGTAGAAACTGTTGCGTAATGTCCTGGATACGAAATTCCCCAAGTTCCAACTCTACCATTATTGTTTTCTACATTATTAACTAACCAATCTATTGTGTCATACGTATCAGAAGTTTCATCTGTTTGGGTTCCTTTTTTATTAGGAATATATGCACGCATATTATCGTAAACTCCTTCACTCATCCAACGCCCACGAACATCTTGATACACCACAATATTTCCTTCTTCCATCAATTGAGTGTTTGGGCCAATTTTAGTTTTAAATTTCCCTTCGCCATAAGGCGCGCAGCTATATGGAGTTCTTTGTAGTATAATAGGATAGGTTTTACTTTGGTCTTTTGGAGCGTAAATTACAGTGTGTAATTTTGTTCCGTCACGCATTTCAATAGTAACTTCTTTTTTTGTGTAGTTGTCTTGAACAAATGTGTTTTGACTTTTTTTATCTTCTTTTGATCCCGTATTACAACTAGTAATTAAAGTGATAAAAAACAGTGATAAAATAGTGTAGAATACTTGTTTTTTCATGATATAAGTTTGGTCATTAATGAAGTAAATCTACAAAAGAAAAAACATTTTAGAATCATACAGTTTAGTTAAATTGAATTTTAATATTTTCATCAATAAAAAAGGCTACCAATTTGGTAGCCTTTTTTGTGTTTATATAAATGTCTTGATTAACCTTTTAACCAAGCTCCTCTTAGTTTCGTTTTAGGATTATCCGCAGATAATTCTTCAATAACAAAACCAATTTGTTCAGTTTGCGGAACAATTGCAATTCCTTCTAGTTTTATAGTTTTTCCGTCTCTTACAACTTCTAAAGTAATTGTATCACCAGCTTTCCAAGCAAACGATTTTCCGATAATCATATTTGCATTTTGTAACGAAATCGCTTCTCCGTTTACAGCTGTTAAAACATCATTTGTTTGAACACCTAAAGCAGTTAAACCTGAGTTTGTTTTTTTAGTAAAGAAAATTTCACGTTTTGCATTTACACTAATAAAAGGTTGATTGCTATTATCAACAAAATATCTTGTATCTACTATTTGATTTTTACTTACAATTCCTGCTTTATCAAATAAAGCATTGTAATTTATTGGTGTAGTTCCTTGAACATGATTCTTGAAAAACTCTCCAACAGATGGATAGGTCATTTTTATAATTTCATCAATAATTTCATCATCTTTAAATGGTTTATGAGAACCATATTTTACAGATAAATCTTTCATTAAATTTAAAATCCCGTAGGCTCCTTTGCTTTCTTCTCTTAAAATAATATCTAAAGACATTCCGATTAAGGCTCCTTTTTGATATACATTTCCGTAGTTCTTTGCATACTTTTCTTCTAAAATATTTTTACTCATTTCTGTAAAAGGCATCGTGTCATCAAAACGTGAAGAAGCGCTTATTTTACCTTCCATTGCATTGATAAACTTTTGTTCGCTAATTAAACCTTGATTTACCTGAAATAAGTTTGCAAAATATTCTGTTGTTCCTTCATACATCCATAAATGTTTAGACATTTCCGGGGTGTTAAAATCAAAGGAATGAATCTCTTCTGAATGTACAGAAAGTGGAGAAACAATATGGAAAAACTCATGAGAAACGGTTCCGTTAATCATTCCGTCGGCTAATTGTTCTTTCGAAAAACTTTCTGGGTACACAACTGTTGTAGAAGAAAGGTGTTCTAAAGCTCCGAAACTATTCCATTTGTATATGTTAGAATCAAAAAGATATAATAAAATGTTATACTCCTTTGTGGTCTTAAATCCTTTTAAAAAGTTTGATTGCGCTTGTACCATCTTTTTTAAATCCGCTTCCATGTCTTTTGCAGCATGTTTGTTGTTTGGCGAATACACAGCCAATGTAACTTCAATTCCGTCTACATTAAAACTCACATTATTTAACGGAGCATACATAATTGGATTGTCAGAAATCTCATCATAACGAGAAGCAACAAATACATCTTTAGAATTATCTTCTTTAGTTGTATTTTTGTTAATCAAAGAAGTAGTCTCATATAAATTCGTTGGATGTGCTACCGTAATTGTGTAAGGCGTTTCCTTTTTCCCTTTAAAGTAACCTACAAATCCAGGAAGATTTAAAAAGAAGTTTTTGCCTTCTTCAATGTTTGTTCCTGCCATTACATAAATTCCGTGCTTAAGTTCAGAATCAAAAGTATCGTCAACCCAATAAGAAACTTTGTCCATTTTCTTAGCATTGTTAACTTGCCAAGAATTGTCATCTAATTTCTGAACAGGCATTTCTTTTCCGTCATAATCAAAAGCTTTAAAGTCAGAAATAAATTTTCCGTAGTTACTCATTGCATACGTTCCAGGTACAATTGCAGGAATGTTGTAAACAAGAGTTTCTTCTTTGATTTTTTGTGGATTTACTTCTACTTGCACTTTATCATCAACAACATTGTTTAAGTTAATGCCAACTTCAATTAAGTTTTTTTTAGTAGCAACATTTGAGGTAGAACAACTACCTAAAAAAGCGATAATTACAACCGCTAATACTAATTTTTTCATGTTTTTTTAAATTTGGTCAAATATACTAACTAGACTGTCATTTAAAGAAAATGTTACAATTGTTTAACAAAATTTTAGTTTTGTTGAATTGTAAATACTGAAATAGATATAAAAATAGTAGAATCAGTTTAAAATAGGTATTTTTGCAGCGCATGAGTACACATAAATTAACAGATTGGTTACCAACGACTAACAAAGAAGTAAAAATTCGTGGTTGGGAAGAACTAGACGTCATACTTTTTAGCGGTGATGCCTATGTAGATCACCCATCTTTTGGGCCTGCAGTAATTGGAAGAATTTTAGAAAGTTACGGACTTAGAGTTGCTATTGTTCCGCAACCAAGTGTACATGATGATTTACAAGATTTTGAGAAATTAGGAAAACCGCGTTTGTTTTTTGGTGTTACTGGCGGATGTATGGATCCGATGGTAAGTAATTATACGGCAAGCAAAAGAAGACGAGATAATGATGCATATACACCAAATGGAGACAAAGGGTTTAGACCCGATTATGCAACTTCTGTATATTCTAAAATATTAAAAGAAAAGTTCCCAGAAGTTTCTGTTTTAATAGGCGGAATTGAAGCTTCATTAAGACGAGTTACACATTACGATTATTGGTCTGATAAATTATTGCCAACTATTTTAGAAACTTCTAAAGCAGATATGTTGGTGTACGGAATGGGAGAGCAACCGTTACGAGAAATTGTAGAATTATTGCAAAAAGGCGTTCCGTTTTCGAGTTTAAAAAATATTAAACAAACGGCAGTTTTAATCAACCAGAAAGAGGAAAAAATTCCTATTGTTAAAGATTGGGAAGATGTCGAGATCAATTCTCATAAAGCGTGTTTAGCAGATAAAAAAACATTTGCATCAAATTTTAAAGTAATTGAGCAAGAATCAAATAAATTAAAAGCAAGAAGAATTTTACAAGAAGTTGAAGGAAAAACGTTGGTGATAAATCCGCCATTTCCAACGATGACAGAAGCAGAAATCGATAGCTCTTTTGATTTGCCTTATACACGATTACCACATCCAAAATATAACAAACGTGGACCAATTCCTGCGTTTGAAATGATAAAGTTTTCTATCAATATTCATCGTGGTTGTTTTGGTGGTTGTAGTTTTTGTACTATTTCTGCGCATCAAGGAAAATTTATTGCCAGTAGAAGTCAAGAATCTATTTTAAAAGAAGTAGATATAGTTGCAAATATGCCAGATTTTAAAGGCTATTTATCTGATATTGGTGGACCTTCTGCAAACATGTATCAGATGAAAGGAAAGGTTCAATCTATCTGTGATAAATGTGTGGCGCCAAGTTGTATTTCGCCCGTAATTTGCAGCAATTTAGATACTTCTCATAAACCGTTAACAGAATTATATCAAGCAGTTGATAAACATCCAAAGATTAAAAAATCATTTATTGGAAGCGGAATTAGACATGATATGTTGGTTCCTGAATTCAATAAAAATGCCGACCCAAAAGAATTAGATGCATACACAGAAGAAGTGATGACAAACCATGTTTCTGGACGATTAAAAGTGGCGCCAGAACATACTTCTGATCCTGTTTTAAAGTTGATGCGTAAACCGTCTTTTAAATATTTTCATATGTTTAAGGAACGTTTTGATAGAATAAACATCAAGAAGAAATTGAACTTACAATTGATTCCGTATTTTATTTCTAGTCACCCAGCAAGTGAAGTAGAAGATATGGCAAATTTAGCTGCAGAAACTAAGGATCTTGGTTTTCAGTTAGAACAAGTACAAGGTTTTACGCCAACTCCAATGACAGTTGCTACTGTAATTTATTATTCAGGATATCATCCTTATACGTTAAAGCCAACAAAATCTCCAAAAACAAAAAAGGAAAGAGAAGATCAACATCGTTTTTTCTTTTGGTATAAAAAGGAGAATAAAGATTGGATTAGAAATACACTAAACAAAGTTGGAAGACAAGATTTATTGAAAGTGTTATTGCCAGATACTAATTCTTGGAAAAAAAATATAGGAGCTCAAGAAACCAAAAATACCTTTGATGATGCAGTGCCTTTTAATCAACGAAAAAAGAAAATTTCTAGAGCACCAATAAATAAAAAGAAGAGAAGGTAATCTTATTTAGTAATTAGTATTACTTTTAGGTTGAATTTTTTAAAAATCAATCTAATGAAACTTATCAAACCTATTTTTTTACTATTTTTTTCTTTACTAATTGGAAGCGCAACACAAGCGCAAGATTATTTCTTTAAAGACAAAGCACCTTTTAATAAAACGATTCCAACTCCAGAAGAATTTCTAGGATATCCGATTGGAGAACAACATACGCGTCACGATCAGATTGTTGCTTATTTTTATAAACTTGCAGCAATTTCAGACAGAGCTACGATAGAAGTATATGGAAAAACACATGAGAATAGAAAGTTGGTAATGCTAACTATTTCTACGAAAGAAAATCTCTCCAATTTATCAACCATAAAAGAAAAGCACTTACAATTTGTAAATCCGAATTTGAGTCCAAAAAACTATGATGAAGTTCCTGTTTTTATTCAATTAGGATATAATGTACACGGAAATGAGCCATCGAGTTCAGAAGCAGCTTTATTAACTGCGTATACATTGGTTGCCTCAAACAATGCCGAGGTAATAAATTATTTAAACAATTCAGTGATTTTTATTGATCCGACAATTAATCCAGACGGAAGAGACAGACATACACAATGGGCAAATCAATTTAAAGCAAAAGCGTTGGTTTCTGACAATGCAGATGCAGAACATAATGAAGCTTGGCCAAGCGGAAGAACAAATCATTATTGGTTCGATTTAAATAGAGATTGGTTGTTGGCTGTTCATCCAGAAAGTCAAGGAAAATTAAAATGGATGCACAATTGGTATCCAAATGTAGTTACAGATTTCCATGAAATGGGAACAAACAGCAATCACTTTTTTGAGCCAATGAAACCAATTGGTTCTTTAGATCCAATTATGCCAAAAGAAAATTACGAAGAATTGAATAATTTATTTGCTACATATTTTTCAAGTGCTTTAGATAAAATAGGCTCTTTTTATTATACAAAAGAATCCTTTGACGGAACGTATCCTGGATATGGTTCTTCATATCCAGATTTACAAGGAGGTTTAGCATTGTTGTTTGAGCAAGCAAGTTCTCGTGGTCATGTTCAAGATACAGATTATGGAAAAATTACTTTTGCGTTTACAATTAGAAATCAATACACATCTGGATTTGCAACCATTAAAGCTGCTGTTGAAAACAAAGCGTTTTTAATAAAATATCAACAAGCATTTTTTAAATCTGCAATGACTCAAAAAGAAAAAACTGGTTTTGCTGGATATGAATTTGGAGATGATTATGATATGAATCGTAACAAAGCTTTTGTAGAACAATTATTAACGCACAAAATTAAAGTATATAAAAACGGAGAAAAATTTGTTGTTCCTTTAAAACAACCACAACATAGAATGGTGCAAACCATGTTCGAAACTTATAGTAAATACAGTGATAGTGTCTATTATGATGCTTCTGCTTGGAGTGTTGCCAATTTTTACAATATGAAACATCAAGGATTGAAATCTGTGAAATTAGGAACAGAAATCACTTCTACAGAAAGCATCGTAAACAACCCAAAAACCCAAAGTGCAAGTTATGCGTATATTATTGATTGGGACGATTATAATACACCAGCAGCTTTGTATTATATGCAATCTAAAGGATTAACAGTTGCATCAGCATTTAAACCTTTTACAATAAATACATCAAACGGAACTAAAAATTTTAATTACGGAAGTTTATTAATTCCGATTAGCAAACAAAAAAAATCGAGTTCAGAAGTATATCAAATTGTTTCAGAGGCACAAGCCAAATATGATGTTCCGGTTTTTGGAACAAATAGTGGTTATAGTATCAAAGGAATAGATTTAGGGTCTAATAATTTTAGAGCGCTTAGCAAACCAAAAGTAGCGATGTTGGTTGGTGAAGGAGTAAATTCTTTAGAAGCCGGAGAAGTTTGGCATTTATTAGATACCAGAGTAGATATGCCAATCACAAAAATTAGAATGAATAGCTTTAGAAGAGCAAATCTTGATAAATACAATACGTTGGTTATGGTTTCTGGAAGTTATTCTGAGTTAGATTCTGTACAAAGACTAAAATTAAAAAACTGGGTTTCTAAAGGAAATACAATTGTAACAATTGCTGGAGCTTCTAAATGGTTGATTGATAAAAAAATGGTGAAGGAAAGTTTGACAAAAAAACCAAAACTAAAAGAAGGAAAAGAAGAAGAAACAAAAAGATTGCCGTATGTAGATGCTGGAGAATACGAAGGAAGAGATAGAGTTGGAGGAATCATTTTAGAAGTAGATTTAGATTTAACACATCCATTAGGATTTGGTTATAGAACAGCAAAAATGCCGGTTTATAAAAACAATATGGTGTTTTTAGCGCCGAGTAAAAATGCATATGCAACGGTTGCGAAATACACAAAAGAGCCACATATAGATGGATATATTACCAAAAAGAATTTAGATACATTTATTAAACCATCAGCATCCTTACTAGTAAGCCCGATTGGTAGTGGTAGAGCAGTGATGTTTGCAGACAATCCGAATTTTAGAGGTGCTTGGTACGGAACCAATAAATTATTTTTAAACGCGCTATTCTTTGGAAATCAATTTTAAATTAACAACCTAACTAAAAAAATAGTATAATGACTAAAAAACTAGTATTTATTCTTGCATTCATTTTCGGTTTTCAAGGATTTTCTCAAAAAGAATATTTAGGCGACGGACCCTATTCTCAATTAATTATTAGAGGAGTTATGTTAATTAATGGAGATGGTTCTCCACCTCGTGGACCCATGGATATTGTGGTAGAAAACAATACCATTGTCAATATGCAAATTGTTGGATATCCAGGAGTAAAAATAGATGAGAAGAGAAGACCAAAATTAAAATCTGGAGGAAAAGAATTAGATGCAAACGGCATGTATTTATTGCCTGGTTTTATAGATATGCATGGTCATATTGGAGGTGAAGCTCAAGGAGCAAATCCAGAATATGTTTTTAAACTTTGGATGGCTCATGGAATTACTTCTGTTAGACAACCTAGTGGTATCAATGCGATGGAACTAAAAAGTGAAAGTGCTGCTAATAAAATTGTTGCTCCAAGAATTTTTGAATATACAGGTTTTGGTTCTGGAAGTAAAAAACCAATTATAACACCAGAAGAAGCTAGAGAATGGGTAAGAATGAACAAGAAAAATGGTGCAGACGGAATTAAATTTTTTAGTGCTGAACCAGAAATAATGGATGCGGCTATCAAAGAGAATAAAAAATTAGGACTACGATCTACGGCGCATCATGCACAATTAAGTGTTGCAAGATGGAATGTGTTGCATTCTGCAAGAGCAGGAATGACCTCTATGGAACATTGGTATGGTTTGCCAGAAGCATTGTTTGAAGATAGAACGGTTCAAAATTATCCGCTAGATTATAATTACCAAAATGAACAACATCGTTTTGAAGAAGCAGGAAAATTATGGGCACAAGCTGCAAAACCATATTCAGATCATTGGAATAAAGTAATGGATGAATTATTGAGTTTAGATTTTACGTTAGATCCAACCTTTAATATTTACGAAGCAAATAGAGATTTACAACGTGCACGAAGAGCAGAATGGCATGAAGATTATACATTGCCATTGCTATGGAAATTTTATGAGCCAAGTAAAATAAGTCATGGAAGTTATTGGCATTATTGGGGAACAGAGCAAGAAGTGCAATGGAAAAAGAACTTTCAATTATGGATGACTTTTGTAAATGAATATAAAAATAGAGGCGGACGGGTAACTGTTGGTACAGATTCTGGATTTATTTATCAATTGTATGGTTTTGCATATGTAAGAGAGTTGGAATTGTTGCGAGAAGCAGGATTTCATCCGTTGGAAGTAATTAGAGCTGCAACCTTAAATGGTGCAGAAGCATTAGGTTGGGCTGATAAAATTGGTTCAGTGCAAATTGGAAAATTAGCAGATTTTGTAATTGTTGAAGAAAATCCGTTGGTGAATTTAAAAGTGTTGTATGGAACCGGAGCTATTAAATTGACAGAAGACAATAAAGTTGTTCGTGTTGGTGGTGTAAAATACACGATTAAAGACGGAATTATATACGACGCAAAACGTTTGTTAGCCGATGTAAAAAAAATGGTAGATAAAGAAAAAGCAAAAACAAACTGGAAGTTAAAACAACCAGGAATTAAACAATAAACTTATTTAAAATCAAATAGTATGAAAACATCTATAAAAAACATGTTACTTTTAGGTTGCTTTGTAATTTTCACAAATGCATTTGTGATCAATGATGGGTATCCAAAAAACCCAAAAGTTGATGTTATAAATTATATTTTTAAAATTGAATTAGCTGATAACACGGATGAGATTTTTTGTGAAACTACAGTAGACATTCGCTTTATTGGTAAAGGTGTTGAAAAAATTAGATTAGATTTAATTAATGCTTCCAGTGAATTAGGAAATAAAGGAATGGTCGTTAGTAGTGTTTCATCTAATGGAAAGATGTTAGAATACACTCATAAAAATGATGAACTTTTTATTAATTTACCAGAACCTTCTAAGTTAAATCAGAGAACAAAGATTAAAATCCATTATAAAGGAATTCCAGCAAATGGTTTAAAAATCGCCAATAATAAGCATGGAGATAGAACTTTTTTTAGTGATAATTGGCCAAATCGTGGACGTCATTGGTTAGCAACAATAGATCATCCATACGATAAAGCAATGTGTGAATTTATCGTAACTGCACCAGATCATTATCAAATCGTTTCAAATGGGTTAAAAATTGAAGAAACAAACTTAGGGGATAACAAACGTCTTACACATTGGAAACAATCAGTGCCGATCGCTTCATGGTTATATGTACTTGGAGCGGCAGATTTTGCGGTACAATATGTAGATGAATTTGATGGAAAATCAATTCAAACTTGGGTATTTAAACAAGACAGAGATGCCGGTTTTTATGATTTTGCTGAACCAACTAAAAAAGTGTTAGAATTTTATACCGAGAATGTAGGGCCTTTTTCATATGAAAAATTAGCAAACATACAATCCAATAGTGTTAGTGGAGGGATGGAAGCTGCATCTGCAATTCTCTACAGCGATAGTTCTGTAAAAGGAGATAGAAATACACGTTGGCGAAATGTAGTTATTCATGAAATAGCACATCAATGGTTTGGTAATGCGCTTACAGAATACGATTGGGATGATATTTGGTTAAGTGAAGGTTTTGCAACGTATTTTACATTGCTTTTTATTGAACATGAATATGGGCGTGATGCTTTTGTTGATGGACTTAAATCTAGCCAAAAGAGAGTTGATGCTTTTTATGAAAAGAATCCGAAGTATACAATTATTCATGATAATTTGAAAGACATGAAGGATGTTACAAGTTCTCAGACCTATCAAAAAGGAAGTTGGATTTTACATATGTTACGAGGAATGGTTGGAACAGAAACTTTTTGGAAAGGAATTAAAACGTATTATAAAAAATATCAAGATTTAAATGTCACAACGGATGATTTTAAGAACGTTATGGAAGAAGTTTCAGGAAAAGATTTAACGGTCTTTTTTGAACAATGGTTGTATAAACCAGGAACATTAAACTTAGCAGGAAACTGGAAGTATGATGAAAAAAATAGCCAAGTACTAGTAGCATTAAACCAAGTACAAACAGATGGTAGTTTATTTGAAATGCCACTTGAAATAGAAATAGATTTTGGAAATAATAAACAACAGTTAGAAGTGATTCAAATAAAAGGAAAGTCTAATAGTTTTAAGATACAAGTAAAATCAGAACCAAAAAATATTGTTATAGATCCTAATTTGTGGGTGCTAAAGACAATAGATTTTAAGAAAAAATAAAAGCACAAATTGAAATAAAGACAAAAGGAGTAAGTTAGATTGTCACTTCGAGTGAATTTTACGATTAAAATGAGTAAAATTTGTATAGAGAAGAGTTGAAAATTATTTTAAAAACATCGAGGTTTCGCTAATGGTCTCGGCTATGAGTAGTTGTTAGAGTAAGCAATTACTCATAGCCATTGTTACCATTAGTTATTTTTCACTTTTTTATTTCAGTAGTAAGAGCAGGACCTTTAGCGCCTTCAGCAACTCTCCATCCGGTTTCATAGATCCACTTGGTCATCTTGGTAAGTTTTTCATAGTCAATTTTATCAGGGCTATCGAAAGGGGTATGGTAATCAGGATGTAATAAGGTGGTGAAAAAGATTGCTGGCACATTAGCTTGAGCATAAGGAAGGTGATCGCTTCGGAAATACCAATTCTCTGGATGATCCGCAGCATCCCAAGAAGTATCTAATTTGAAGTTGGCAATACTTTTATTAGCAGCTAAAGTTATAGCTACCAGTTCAGAAGAGTTAAGGTGAGGTTCTGTTACACCTAAGAGCGCTGCAGAATCAGGCGCATTTCGTCCAATCATATCCCCATTTAAAACCGCAACGATGGAAGACAGTTCAACGGTGGGATGGCGAACAAAATACCGAGAACCTAATAAACCCCTTTCCTCAGAACCATGCCATACAAATAAGGCTGACCGTTTAGCTGGTTGTGTACTCCAGCTACGCCCGATTGCAAGCATCGCTACAGTAACAGTCGCATTGTCATCCGCACCGTTCCAAATAGGATCACCGTTAACAGCAGGTCCTACTCCATCATGGTCCTGGTGACCGCTGAATAACACATATTCATTTTTCAGTTGAGGATCAGTTCCGTCAACCTTTGCAACAACATTAACAGAAGGATAGTCAAAATTTTCTACCTTCAGGTTGGTTTTTAAATAAGCAACTTGCTTAGAAAATGTATTTTTCAAATGTTTACTTGCCAAAATAATAGGCACCGTATCCGTATTAGATAATTCGCGACCTTCAATTCCATAATTCCCTTCTTCATAATGAAACCCCGTAAATGACATGAGTGATTCTACGGTATCATCGGCAACAAAAATGATAGCAGCAACGCCATGGCTGAGGAGTTCTCTTCCCTGCTGACGCATTGCAGAAGCAGTATAACGATATTGCCAGAGGCTTACCCAGCTTTGAATCATGGGAGTAGGTGGCATAATATTCATAGCTACAATTTTACCTTTTAGGTCTACAGTGCTATCCGGCATACTGTCCAACCAGACTACGGAGCCTTCTAAGGTAGTGTCTACCAGATTTGTTGGCCATATCTCTTTCCAAAGATCAAGTGTTTTACCATTTACACTAATAGCACTCCTATTAGCCACGCGGCTACGTTTGATATTAAAGAACTGGAAGTAGGTTCCATCTTCACCTGCAGGTTTTAATCCAGCTTCACGGGCCTTTTGAGCCACCCAAACGGAAGCTCTCATTTCACCAAGTTCTCCTCCTCTTCTTCCCCGAAAGTCGTCACCCGCCAGTTCATATAAATCATCTTTTAGATTTTGCTGCTGAATTTTATCTAATTGTGGTGCTGTGCTTTGTGCAAAAAGCGAAGTGGAAATAAAGAATACCAGAATAAGAAAAAGTTGTTTAGATTTCATAAGGTTTATTGTTAAAAAAATGTAAAGTCTAATATGGTTAGTGAAATAAATTTAGTAAAAGTAGCGAAGTTACCAAAAAAATAAGTATAAAAACTAACTGTATTAACTACAAACCTTACAATCTTCCTTTTCTTGTATTTCACCAACGAGTTTTCCATCTTCATTTAATACATAGCCACAACAATCCATAAAACCTTGTGCTATAAGTTTTCTAGCACGTTGAATTTGAGATTTTGTGGACGGTAATGTTTGTTTTAATTGTGTTGCCACTTCTTGTTGTTTTAATCCTTTGATATCAGATAAAAACAAAGGGTCACGATATTTTTTTGGTAAGTTTTGTAAAATGCCATGCAAACAATCTTTCTCGGTATGAACTTCTTTTTCAAGGATTGTTTCAGCTTCAAAATCGGCAATTTCAAAAGTCTGATTTGTAGACTTCCAATAATCCAACATAGAATTTCTTGCCACTGTAAAACACCAGGCTTTTAGTTTTGTAATATTTCTTAATGTATGTAGTTTTGTGTGAATTTTGATAAACGTATCTTGCAAAATATCATCAGCAATAGCAATATTTTTTACTTTGCTGATGATAAATCGTTTTAAGTCCTCAGAATATGTTGTCCAAACTTGTTGTGTGGTCATAGAATTATCTTACGTCATTGCGAAGAATGAAGCAATCTTTTATTATTTAAGAGATTACTTCGTCATTCTTCCTCGTAATGACGAAGCAATCTTTTATTATTTAAGAGATTACTTCGTCATTCTTCCTCGTAATGACGATTATTTTTCTAACAATTACAATTATTGCAAGAACAGTTTTCGCAAGTGCAATTAGAACAAGTTTCTGTTTTACAACCTTCGCAATTACAAGTACATTCGTTTCTATTTTTCATGATAGTATGTTTTATATGTTCAGCTAATAGACAAAAAAGGTACGAAAAAGATGCGAAAAAAAGCAGAACTTTTATAGGGTTGCTTTTTTATTTTATTAGATCCTTCGGCTATGCTCAGGATAAGCGACTTACGAAATTTTCCTTTTGGTAAATTGTTCTCTGAGATACCGCCAGAAAGCGGCGTAAGCGATTCACACAATAAGGCTGAAAAAGCGTTATTGGTTCTCTGCTTACATGTTCCGTCTATATTGTCCGCCAACTTTAAACAAGGCTTCTGTAATTTGTCCTAAAGAACAGAATTTTGTTGCTTCCATTAGTTTGTCAAATAAGTTTTCATTCTGAACAGCTGCTTCTTGTAAAATTGCAATTTGCTCAACAACTTTATCAGGATTTGCTTTGTTCAAGTTTTCTTTTGTCTGAATTTGGAATTGCTTTTCTTCTTCAGTTGCTCTGATTACTTCCGCAGGTTGAACCGTTGGAGATCCTTTTGAGCTTAAGAATGTATTTACACCAATAATTGGAAATTCTCCATTGTGTTTTAAGGTTTCATAATACAAGCTTTCTTCTTGAATTTTAGAGCGTTGATACATCGTTTCCATTGCTCCTAAAACTCCGCCACGTTCTGTGATTCTATCAAATTCTAGTAATACAGCTTCTTCAACTAAATCAGTCAATTCTTCAATAATGAAAGCACCTTGAATAGGATTTTCATTTTTTGTTAATCCTAACTCTTTATTGATAATCAACTGAATAGCCATAGCTCTTCTTACTGATTCCTCAGTCGGAGTTGTAATTGCTTCATCGTAGGCATTGGTGTGTAGAGAATTACAATTATCGTTAATTGCATACAAAGCTTGAAGCGTTGTTCTAATATCGTTAAAGTCAATTTCCTGAGCGTGTAAAGAACGTCCAGAAGTTTGAATATGATATTTTAACATTTGCGCTCTTGGGTTTGCACCATATTTATATTTCAGGGATTTTGCCCAAATTTTACGAGCAACTCTACCAATTACAGAATATTCTGGATCAATTCCGTTTGAGAAAAAGAAGGATAAATTAGGTCCGAATTTATTAATATCCATTCCTCTAGAAAGGTAATATTCTACATAGGTAAATCCGTTTGATAATGTCAATGCCAATTGTGTAATTGGATTTGCGCCAGCTTCTGCAATATGATATCCAGAAATTGAAACCGAATAGAAATTACGAACTTGTTTTTCGATGAAATATTCTTGAACATCTCCCATTAAA
>JBDNGO010000031.1:0-4447 GCA_041689245.1 Flavobacteriaceae bacterium
CTGAGGACAAGTGCAACAGAAAGCAAGTACAGTTCGGCTGTAGTGAAACCAGGTAAACTCTATGCGGTGCAATGCCACGTATATTGAAGATTGAGAACTACTCGTTCGATTTCAAGGGGTGGGCAGATCGATTCTAAAAGTAATTTTAGAACTAGATAAATGATAAGATTTCGTTTTATAACGGAAACAGGATTCGGCTTATAGACCTGCTTTATTTTTATTTGTATTATCAGCATGATAACTAAATGTAGATTTTAACTACATATTTTAAGAATTAATTGATTATAGTTCTTTAATTTATTTATTTTGTAATAATTTCTTCACATCTCTGTTTATTGTTTAATTTCATTATAAAATTGTATTTTTGCAATACAAAAAATTAAATAATTACTACCTATGGCTTTTGATATTGAAATGATAAAATCGGTTTATTCAAAAGTAGTTGAAAGAGTAAATGCTGCTCGAGAAATTACAGGAAAACCATTAACACTTTCGGAGAAAATTTTATACTCACACCTTTGGGATGGACAACCAGCTAAAGCTTTTGAAAGAGGAAAAGATTATGTAGATTTTGCTCCAGACAGAATTGCATTGCAAGATGCAACTGCGCAAATGGCATTATTGCAATTTATGCAAGCAGGTAAAAGCAAAGTTGCTGTACCAACTACAACGCATTGTGATCATTTAATTCAAGCTAAAAATGGCGCAAGTATAGATTTACAAACGGCATTAAATACAAGTAACGAAGTTTTTAATTTCTTAGAATCTGTGTCTAATAAATACGGTTTAGGTTTTTGGAAACCAGGAGCAGGAATTATTCATCAAGTAGTTTTAGAAAATTATGCATTTCCAGGTGGAATGATGATTGGAACCGATTCGCACACCGTAAATGCGGGTGGATTAGGAATGGTTGCAATTGGGGTTGGTGGAGCAGACGCAGTTGATGTAATGGCAGGAATGGCTTGGGAATTAAAGTTTCCTAAATTAATAGGAGTAAAGTTAACAGGAAAATTATCTGGTTGGACTGCACCTAAAGATGTTATCTTAAAAGTTGCTGATATTTTAACTGTAAAAGGTGGAACAGGAGCAATTGTAGAATATTTTGGTCCAGGAGCAACAGGAATGTCTTGTACAGGAAAAGGAACAATTTGTAATATGGGAGCCGAAATAGGAGCAACAACTTCTACTTTTGGTTATGACGAATCTATGGAGCGTTATTTACGTGCTACTGATAGAAGTGATGTTGCTGATGCAGCAAATAAAGTAAAAGAGTATTTAACGGGTGATGCAGAAGTATATGCAAATCCAGAACACTATTTCGATCAAGTTATTGAAATCAATTTATCAGAATTAAGTCCGTTATTGAATGGACCATTTACTCCTGATTTATCGACTAAAGTTGGATCTGATATGACAGAAAAAGCAACAGCAAATGATTGGCCATTAAAAGTAGAATGGGGATTAATCGGTTCTTGTACAAATTCATCTTATGAAGATTTATCTCGCGCCTCATCAATAGCACAACAAGCTTTAGATAAAGGAATAAAAATGAAATCTGAGCTAGGCATTAATCCAGGTTCTGAGCAAGTTCGTTTTACAGCAGAACGTGACGGAATTATTCAAATTTTCGAAAAGTTAGATGCTAAAATTTTTACCAATGCTTGTGGACCATGTATCGGTCAATGGGCTCGTTATGAAGACTCAAAAAATGCACCTAAAAACAGTATAGTACACTCTTTTAATAGAAACTTTGCAAAGCGTGCTGATGGTAACCCAAATACACATGCTTTTGTTGCCTCTCCTGAATTAACAGCAGCAATTGCTATTTCTGGCCGTTTAGATTTTAATCCAATGACAGATAAATTAATTAATGAGAATGGAGAAGAAGTGATGTTAGAGGAACCAACAGGATGGGAATTACCTCCAAAAGGTTTTGCTGTAGATGACAATGGTTATTTAGCACCAGAAGAAGATGGAAGCGGAGTGGAAATTAAAGTAAATCCAACTTCAGAACGTTTAGAATTATTAGAACCATTTACTCCTTTAGGAAATGAATTAAACGGAGTTAAGTTATTAATAAAAGCACACGGAAAATGTACAACAGATCATATCTCTATGGCTGGACCTTGGTTGCGTTACCGTGGTCATTTAGATAACATTTCTAACAACTGTTTAATAGGAGCTGTAAATGCTTACAATATGAAAACAAACTTTGTAAAAAGTCAGATTGATGGAGAATATGATGCAGTGCCAAAAACGGCTCGAGCTTATAAATCTGCAGGAATCAAAACAATTGTAGTTGGAGATCATAATTATGGTGAAGGTTCTTCTAGAGAACATGCTGCAATGGAACCACGTCATTTAGGTGTTGCTGCTGTTTTGGTAAAATCTTTTGCTAGAATCCATGAAACAAACTTAAAAAAACAAGGAATGTTAGGTTTAACGTTTGCAAATGAAAGTGATTATGATTTAATTCAAGAAGATGATACCTTCAACTTTGTAGATTTAAATGCATTTGCTCCAGGAAAACCATTAACATTAGATGTTGTTCATGCTGATGGAAGTAAAGATACCATTATTGTAAACCATACCTACAACGAAGGTCAAATTGCTTGGTACAATGAAGGTTCTGCATTGAATTTAATTAAAAAAGAAAATGCTGCTTAAAAAGTAGTATATCATAAATTTTAAAAGGTTCCTATTTTAGGAACCTTTTTTTGTAATTTTATTTTAATTAATCGACAAAAAGATTATCGTTATTAAAAATATGAAAATCACCAAAAAACACATTACAAATATCGCTTTTGTGGTTCTTATAGGATTGATGATTTATCCGCCAACAAAAGTATATTTTATACGGTTAATTTCTTTTTCTCCGTCAGAAACTAAAATTGAAAATCAACCTCAAATTAAAGACACAGATTGGCAGTTAAAAGGATTGAATACTAAGAATATCAATTTAAAAGAACTAGAAAACAAAGTTGTCTTTATTAGCTTTTGGGCAACTTGGTGTGCGCCGTGTATTGCAGAAATGCCAAGTATGCATAAACTATATATAGATTATAAAGACAAAGTAACTTTTCTATTTGTATCGGATGAAAATTGGGAAACCGTTTCTGAATTTTATACAAAACGAGAATTCGATTTCCCAACATACAATCAACTAACAAATACACCGAAAGAATTTGATATCAGCGCAATTCCTTCCACATTTATTTTAGATACAAACAATAACATTGTAGTTGATAAAAGAGGCCCAGCAGATTGGAATTCAGATACTGTTCGAGAATTGTTAGATCGGTTGTTAAAATAAACTAAGCTTAAAAAGAGTTTTTAAGCTTAATTATTTATAGTGCTTTTGTTATTTATTATTTGTTTCTATATTAATTATTTTAATAAGATTCTCAGCCATTTTAATAATCTCTTTCATCTGACCATTCATTTTTTCATATTCTAAAATTGATAATGAAAAGCCGTTTTTTAATTCAATATTATTTTGAATCTTATGAACTATTTCCGTAGGCATATCTAAATTTTTACCTGCTTGACCATTCGTGACTTGGTAAGTATAGTTGGCCACTAAAATATTTATATCTACAAATTTATATTGAGGTTCATAAAATGTTTTCTCGGCATCGAAACGATAATGCCCTTCTTCACTTTTTAGTTTTTGATATAATAATTCTACGTCAAGCAGCATATCTTTTATATAGTCATTTGAGATAAGAGCTAGGTTACCAGAATTTATAAGTTCTTGATAGGTGTTATTACTCTGGTAATACATTTCCCAATTATATAGTGGTATAGAAAGCTTCTTGTATTCTGAAAACGAAAGGTTTTGTTGGTCGAAAAACTGTTCAAGAATTGTCTTTGCAGCATTTATATATTCTGTTCTTATTTTAATGTAGTTATGTTGGTATAACTCCTACAATACGAGAATCTGGAAGTAGTGTAAGAGGCAGAAGTAGAATAAGCAAAGTAGGAAATAGAAAGTTGAGGAATCTTTTGTTTCTGTGCTCTTTTACAGCCTGTAAACACAATAAAGGTTGCAGAGATATCTATGAGCGAATTACAAATAAAGGTAAGAGCAAGAAATTAGCCTTGATAGCAGTTTCAAATAAATTAATCAAACAAAGTTTTGCGATTGCAAAGTCAGGTTTGCCTTACGATGAAAAGTACGTTTCAGTTTTGTTAAAATAAGTAGCGTTTACATTAAAAATAAAAGCTCAAAAAACTAAATAGCAGCATTTTGAGCCTAGAATAATAGTGTTTAAATTTAATGAAGAAAAGGTTTGTTTTTTACCTCAGTTCTTTGTTGTGTGCAGTTTTTTATTCCGTTATTCTTTTCTTCAAATCCATTCTTTCGTGCAATATTCTCGTTATCTCAATATAATTTTTGTTTACAGTTCTGTAGAATATTATGTGTCGATTTGCTGTCATTCCGAGA
>JBDNGO010000032.1:0-51384 GCA_041689245.1 Flavobacteriaceae bacterium
AGCAAGCACCATGAAGGTTCCTGTGATGATAGAATTGTACAAACAACAATCTGAAGGGAAACTAAATTTAAACGATTCTATACTGCTTAAAAACGAATTTAAAAGTATTGTTGATGGAAGCATTTATAAAATGGATATTGGTGATGATAGTGACGATGTAATTTATAGTAAAATCGGAACAAAGCAAAAGCTCTTCGATTTAATGTATAATATGATTACTGTTAGTAGCAACTTAGCAACGAATGTTTTAATTGAATTGGTTGATGCAAAAAAAACAACCGAAACAATGCGTTCTTTAGGAGCGTCTAAGATTGAAGTGCTACGTGGAGTAGAAGATATAAAAGCCTACGAAAAAGGGTTGAGCAATTCTACCACAGCAAATGACTTATTAGTGATTATGAAAGCAATTGCAAACGGAACAGCGGGAACAAAAGAAGATTGTGAAGCAATGCTAGCTATTTTAAAAGATCAAAAATGGAATGATATGATTCCGTTGTATTTACCAGAAGAAGTAGAAGTTGCACATAAAACAGGTTCAATAACGGGCGTACATCATGATGCTGCAATTGTATATGCACCAAACGGCAAACAATATGTGTTAGTATTGCTTTCTAAAAACCTAAAAGATTTTGAAAAAGGAACCCAACAATTGGCAGAAATTTCTAAATCTGTGTATGATTATATGAAGTAATTTTTTAATCTCGTCATTGCGAGAAATGAGGAACGAATGACGAAGCAATCTTATTGTTTTTAGCTCTATTTTATGAGATTGCTTCGTTACACTCGCAATGACGTTCTTTTTTGTCATTCCCGTGAAAACGGGAATTCATAAAAGAGTTTATAAATGGATTCCGCATCAAGTGCGGAATTGTAAAGGTTAACTAATTCGCGGACAAAATTAAGAATATTTAATTTTGTTTATATGAGAAATAACAAGGAAATTCGCAATGACGTTCTTTTTTGTCATTCCCGTGAAAACGGGAATCCATTGTTTTGTTAATGCTTTTTGTAGATTCTCAATCAAGTTGGGAATGACAACATTTATCCCTTTTGACTTTCTTTTTTTATAATTAATTTTCTTTTGTCATTTCGAAATGAGTCTATTTTTTTAGACGATTGAGGAATCTCATTATGGGATTTCTCCTGATTAGCTTTGCTAGATAATTTCTATAAAAACATGTTTTGATTTCAGTAGCGTTCTGAATAACAAATTTAGTAGCGCTTTTTTAATCATAATAGTTTGGTTAGTTATTGATGCCTCTCGACTAGGCTTGAGGTGATATTTGTTGCTTTTGTAAACAATCCAACTCATTGATTTTTTTCTTTTAGACTTTAATAACTATTAATGATAGCTTTTTAACTTTTAAACTTTAGAACTTCCTTCTTTTAATTTATCTTTGTTCATAGATACTGAATCAAGTTCAGCAAAATAATAAAGACAATGACATTAATAAAATCTATCTCTGGAATACGAGGAACTATTGGAGGAAAAACTGCCGATAATTTAACACCAATCGATGCCGTGAAATTTGCATCTGCTTATGGTGCTTTTATTTTAGAAAGAAATAAAAATAAAGAGAATATAACTGTTGTTTTAGGAAGAGATGCACGTATTTCTGGTAAAATGATTTCTAGTTTAGTAGCAAATACCTTAGTAGGATTAGGAATTCATGTAATCGATTTAGGATTATCTACAACGCCAACAGTAGAAATTGCTGTTCCTATGGAAAACGCGCAAGGAGGAATTATCTTAACAGCTTCTCACAATCCAAAACAATGGAACGCGTTGAAGTTACTAAACGAAAAAGGGGAATTTTTAAACGGAGCTGAAGGAGAAATCATTTTAGAAAAAGCAGAAAATGACGATTATACTTTTGCTGAGGTTGATGATTTAGGAACGTACACAAAGAAAAAAGGCTACATTGAAAAACATATAGAAGAAGTTTTAAAATTAGAATTGGTAGATGTTGATGCCATTAAAAACGCTAATTTTAAAGTGGTGGTTGATGGCGTAAATTCTACTGGAGGAATTGCAATTCCTGCCTTGTTAAAAGCATTAAATGTGGAGTGTGTAGAATTGTATTGTACACCAAACGGGGAATTTCCTCATAACCCAGAACCTTTAAAAGAACACTTAACAGACATTTCTGAATTGGTTGTAAAAGAACAAGCAGATTTGGGAGTTGTTGTAGATCCAGATGTAGACAGATTAGCAATTGTGTCTGAAGACGGTTCTATGTTTGGAGAAGAATATACATTGGTTGCTTGTGCAGATTATGTATTAGGGAAATTAGGCGGCGGAAATACTGTTTCTAATTTGTCATCTTCAAGAGCATTAAGAGATGTTACCCAAAAACATGGCGGAACGTATACTGCAAGTGCTGTTGGAGAAGTAAATGTTGTAATTGCCATGAAAGAAACCAATACAGTAATTGGTGGAGAAGGAAATGGCGGAATTATTTATCCAGCGTCACATTACGGAAGAGATTCTTTAGTGGGTGTTGCGTTATTTTTATCGCATTTAGCACATCAAAAAATGTCTTGTAAAGAGCTACGTGATTCGTATCCAAGTTACTTTATGAGTAAAAATAAGATTCAATTAACGCCACAAATAAATGTTGATCAGATTTTAGAAACCATAGCTTCTAAATATCAATATGAAGATGTAAAGACCATTGATGGTGTAAAAATAGATTTCGCTGATGAATGGGTTCATTTACGGAAATCAAATACAGAACCAATTATTAGAATTTATACAGAAAGCACTTCGCAAGAAAATGCAGATGGATTGGCGAAACGATTTATAAAAGAGATAGAAGATGTTATTGCCTAGTAAAAGTATCAAAATACAAGTTGTGGGGATTTTTATGCTTTTAAGCATCGTTTCATCTTATGCACAGCAAGAAAATCAACACCAACAAAAGAACAAAGGAAAGTTTTATGCCTATTGGGGTTGGAACAGAGGGGCGTATTCTAATTCTGACATCCGTTTTAAAGGAGATAAGTATGATTTCACATTGTCAAACGTAACAGCAAATGACCGGCCAACAAAACTTGGTTTCGATCCATATTTTAGATTAGACAGGATTACAATTCCGCAAACAAACTATAGAATTGGGTATTTTTTTAAAGAAAACTATACCATTTCAATAGGAGTAGATCATATGAAGTACGTGATGAATGCAGATCAAAATGTGATGATTAATGGAACCATTAATACAGGATCATCTTTTGATAAAGTATATAGCAATGAGAGTATTACATTAACTGAAAATTTTTTAACTTTTGAGCATACTGATGGCTTAAATTACATTAATGCAGAAGTAAAACGTTTTGATGATTTCAGTCACTTTATTGGCTTGAATTCTAAAAATTTACAACTAAATTTGACAGAAGGATTTGGAGCAGGAATTTTATTCCCAAAATCAAACACAAAATTATTAGATAAGGAAAGATATGATAATTTTCATATGTCTGGTTGGGGAATCTCAGCGAGTGTTGGATTAAATATTACTTTCTTGAAGCATTTTTTTATACAGTCTGATGTCAAAGCAGGATATATAAAAATGTCGGATATTAGAACAACAAAAAGCGCATCTGATTCTGCTTCTCAGAGTTTTTCTTTTATTGAGAATACAATTGTGTTTGGAGGAAGGTTTAGATTATTTTAATTTAATAAAAAATGGAATCATTAGAACAGTATTTTAATCAGTTTCGTAAACACATTGTTGGTGTAGATCAAAAATTTGAATCTCCTTACGGAACACAACAATTAGTTTATACAGATTGGACTGCAAGCGGAAGATTATATCGACCAATTGAAGAAAAATTGTTAAATGACTTCGGCCCTTTTGTAGCAAATACACATACAGAAACATCAACGAGTGGAGCAGCAATGACATTGGCGTATCATGAAGCTAGAAATATGATAAAACGACACGTAAATGCTTCAGGAAACGATGTGTTAATTATTGATGGTTCTGGAATGACTGGAGTTGTAAATAAATTTCAACGAATTTTAGGATTAAAGATTTGTGAAAGTTTAAAAGAACACACAAATGTTCCTGAAGAATTAAAACCAATTGTTTTTATTTCTCATATGGAACATCATTCTAATCAAACTTCTTGGTTAGAAACTATTGCAGATGTTGTTGTTATTCCTTGTAATCATGAAGGATTATTGTGTTTTGATAGTTTCGAAAAGTTGATTAAAGAGCATGAAAACAGACCAATTAAAATAGCTTCAATTACAGCTTGTTCTAATGTAACAGGTATAAAAACCGATTATCATAGAGTTGCAAAAATTATTCATAAGCACAACGGATTGTGTTTTGTAGATTTTGCATGTTCTGCTCCGTATGTAAATATAAATATGCATCCAGAAGATGAAGATGCATCTTTAGATGCAATTTTCTTTTCTCCACATAAATTCTTAGGCGGACCAGGAGCTTCTGGTGTGTTGATTTTTAATAAAAAATTATACAAAAACTTGGTACCAGACAATCCTGGTGGAGGAACTGTAAGTTATACAAATCCTTGGGGAGATCACGATTATTTTGATGATATAGAAACGAGAGAAGATGGTGGAACGCCAGCTTTTATGCAAACTATAAAAATTGCTTTGTGTGTTCAGTTAAAAGATATAATGGGAACAGATAAGATATATAACAGAGAAGAAGAAATTAATGAGAAATTGTTTGCTTGTTTAGAGGCAATTCCGAATGCAACTATTTTAGCACCAACTCATAAAAAGCGTTTAGGTATTTTTTCATTTTATGTAAAAGATGTTCATTTTAATTTAATTGTAAAATTATTAAATGATCGTTTTGGAATTCAAACTCGTGGCGGTTGTTCTTGTGCAGGAACCTATGGGCATTTTTTATTAAATGTAGATCAACAACGATCAAATGCTATTAAAAAGCAATTGATAGAAGGTTGTTCTGTAGAAAAACCAGGCTGGGTTCGTTTGTCAATTCATCCAACAATAACAGACATAGAAGTAGATTTTATTTGTGATGGTTTAAAGGCTGTTTGCGAAAATGTAAAAGATTGGAAAAATGATTATGACTACGATAGCGTTCATAATGATTATAAGCACAAATCACATATATCCATAGAAAAAGCCTTGGTAAAACAATGGTTTTCAAACTAAAAATAATAGCCTTGAGTTACTGAAATAAATTCAGCATAAACTCAAGGCTATTATTTTGGTGCTTTATCTTTATGTTTAAATCGTTTATGAGACCATAAATAATAAGCTGGATCTTGGCGAATTAATTTTTCAGTAATTTTCAAATATTTATCTATTATTTGATAATTATCAAATTCTTTTGGAGTTGTAGTAATGGTTTCAAAATTAATTTCGTAATAACCTCTTTTTGTTTTTCTACAACTGTAATTAATTACAGCACAATCAAATTTTTTAGCTAACATTTCTGCTCCAGTATGAATTGGAACTTTTACGCCTAAAAATTCTTTCCAATAATATGTTTTTTCTACTTGCGGAGATTGATCGCTTAGCAATATATATAAACCTTGTCTTTTGTTTTTAACATTGGACATCATGTATTTAATAAACTCAGACGTTTTAAAACCAATCAATCCAAATTTTGTTCTATTATTTTTTATAGCTTTTTCAAAATATTTATTTTCAAGTTTTGTGTATGCAGCAAATATTTCAATATCTAAAACAAACGGAGTAGAGATAATCCATTCCCAATTTGCATAATGAGATCCTAATAAAATAATGCTTTTACCCTCTTTTGCAACTTGATTGACAACTTCTGGATTTTTATAATGATATCTTTTTTGTAACTCTTCTTTACTAATAGAAAAACTCTTTATACTTTCTATAAAAACATCTGTAAAGTGCTTAAAAAAACGTTTTCTAATCAATTTAATTTCTTTGTCTGATTTAGATGGAAAAGATAATTTTAAGTTGTTTAAAACAACAGTTTTTCGATATCCAACAATGTAAAATAGTAAGTAATATAATCCATCAGAAATAATATATAAGACTCTAAATGGCAGTTTAGAAAACAGCCAAATTATTGGATATGATAAATAAAAAACGAGTTTGTGCATACGTGCTTATAAGTTGCAAATATCGGATATAATTTTATTATAAAGAAACCAATCTTTTAGATAGTTTATACTAAGTTTGCAGTAGATATCCGTTAAGAATGAATCAATTTGTATTAGGAATTATAATTGTCAATGTTTTAGTCTCTATTAAAGGGTTTAATGAGTACGTTTTTTTAGATACATATAAATTTCAGGTTGGTAAAATTTTAGGCGGAGAAAAAGTCAGAATGTTTACGTCAGGATTTTTACATGTAGATTGGATGCATCTTGGATTTAATATGTATGCATTGTATTTGTTTGGTGGAATTGTTGCTGGAATTATGGGAAATATTAGTTTTTTAATTATTTATTTAGGAAGCTTATTAGCTGGTAATATGTACTCAATGTACTATCATAAAAAAGATCCATATTATAGTGCTGTTGGTGCTTCTGGAGCGGTTTCCGGAATTTTATATGCAGCAATTTTATTATATCCAGACATGACATTAATGTTATTTCCATTACCAATTCCAATTCCTGCTTATATTTTTGGAGTTGGATATTTAGTGTATTCAATTTACGGAATGAAAAAACAATTAGGAAACATTGGTCATTCCGCACATTTAGGTGGCGCAATAGGAGGTTTTGTTATTGCATTGGTATTTATGCCTAATCTAGTAATGCAGCAACCATTAATGGTCGCTTTATTAGCACTACCAATTATTCTATTATTACTCTTTGGGAATAAATTAAAGAATTTATAAAGCATAAAAAAACCGAAACATTTGTTTCGGTTTTTTTATGAGCGAAAGACCAGGTTCGAACTGGCGACATTCAGCTTGGAAGGCTGACGCTCTACCAACTGAGCTACTTTCGCGTTAATAGAGCTGCAAATATAAGCTCATTTTTTATTTTTGCAATAGAATATTTTATAAAAATGAATAAAAATCAACTACTAAAAGCTAACTTTCAGTAAATGAAATCAGTATAAAATTTTCAATTATATTTTATCATTGTATTTTTAAGCTTCATAAATAAGTATTCAAATTTTAATGATAGAAATTAATGAAATAACAGCTGAAGAAATTTATGCAACTCTACCTATGTTAGAGGAAAAGGGTATAGAAACATTTCTACTAAAGCAGCATTAAAACCGTATTTAATAATACTAAAAACATTAAGAAGCAGAATATAAATCATTTAGTGGTTGGATTACCGAAGAGCGAATTAAAACTGCAATTTATACTATTTAAAAAATTAAATTACAAGGCATTAACCTAAATAAAAAACCCAAAACAAACGTTTTGGGTTTTTTGTAGCGAAGACGGGATTTGAACCCGTGACCTCAGGGTTATGAATCCTGCGCTCTAACCAACTGAGCTACCTCGCCTTGATTATGCGGCTGCAAATATAACGTATTTTTGTTTTTTTACAAGCTATGTTTTTAATTTTTTTAAAATGGAATAAATAACTATATTGGCATTTAAAAGAAAATGAAAATGAGTAAAATTAAATTTGAATTAGAATTTCCTATACATGCTTCTCCGGGTATGTTATATACTTATTTTGCAACTCCCGCAGGATTAGAAGAGTGGTTTGCAGATAAAGTAAATTCAAGAGGAAAGGTGGTGACTTTTGCATGGGATGGCGTTGAAGAAAAAGCAACTATTTTATCAAGTAAAAAAGATGAAAGAATAAAGTATAAATGGGAAGAAAGTGAAGGAGATGAAAGTTATTTTGAATTTAGAATTCAAGTTGATGGAATAACAAAGGATGTTTCTTTAATGATAACGGATTTTGCAGATGATCAAGATGAGGTAGATGAATCTAAAATGTTATGGGAAAATCAAATTGATGAATTAAAACATACAATTGGAGCATAAATAAATGGTATATAAAAAAAGCCTTATAAAATATTTTATAAGGCTTTTTTTATAGAATTATAAACTAAATTTCAGAGGTTTTAATGTAATTTTGCTTTTCAATTTTAAGAGTGTAATTATGTTGAATTATAATGGTGAGTTAATTAAAAAGAATGATTTTTCTGTATCTGCTAACAATAGAGCATTTAAATATGGAGATGCAATTTTTGAAACCATCAATGTTATCAATAATAATGTCATTTTTTGGGAAGACCATTATTTTAGATTAATGGCTTCTATGCGAATGTTACGCATGGAAATTCCACTAAAATTTACCTTAGAATTTATAGAGCAAGAAATCTTAAAAACGATTCCTAGTCAATTAGAGTATAAAAATTTACGTGTTAGGTTATCTGTGTATAGAAAAGATGGCGGATTGTATGCGCCAAAAACGAACGAAGTAGATTATTTAATTGAACTTTCTGAAAATAATTATCAAACAAAAAGAATTTATTGTATTGATTTATTTAAAGATTTCTATAATTATTCAGGGTTACTTTCTACAATTAAAACGACCAATAGAATGTTAAATACATTGGCAAGTATTTATATGCAAGAAAACGAATTAGACAATTGTGTGCTGCTTAATGAGAACAAAGGAATTGTAGAAGCAACAAATGCTAATATTTTTGTGGTTAAAGGAACTGAAATTAAAACTCCAGCTTTAGAAGAAGGTTGTATAAAAGGAATTGTTAGAAAAAAAGTGATAGAAATTCTGCAAAAGAATGAAAATTATACAATAATAGAAACCTCAATATCACCATTTGAAATGCAAAAAGCAGATGAAATATTTTTAACAAATTCTATTATTGGAATTCAGCCAGTTACAAAGTATCGGAAACAAGAATTTAAAACAGAAATAGGAGAGAAGTTATCAGCTAATTTAAAATTGCAACAAATTATTAGCAAAACTTAGTTTAGTTGGATATCACTTGGTGCATTTGCCCAAATTTTATATTTACCGCCTTTTTCTAGCAATTTATTTCTCCAAATGGTTGCATTATCAACTGCGAAAATATTTGAGAAATTGTTTTCTGAAATAAACCAAGAGTCTATTTTAAGTTCATCTTCTAATTGATTGCTTTCCCAACCAGAATACCCTAAGAAAAAACGAATATCACTTATTTTTAAATCTTGATTGTTTAGTAATTTTTTTAGTGCATCAAAATTCCCTCCCCAAAAAACACCGTTAGCAACTTCTACGCTTTCTGGAATTAACTCTGGAACATTGTGTACAAAGTACAAATTATCTTGTTCAACAGGTCCGCCTTGATATATAGGAAAAGAACAATCTATATCCGGAACTAAATCATTTACGGTAAAACTTAAAGGTTTGTTTACTATAAAACCAATAGAATTATTTTTAGTATGTTCAGTTAATAGAATTATCGATCTATTAAATGAGTTGTCATTTAATATTGAGGGTTCTGCAATTAATAATCTACCTTTTTTTGGTAAAAGTGAATTCATAAATAAAAGCTATTGTTTTTTAAATATAGCAACTTTTAAGCAATAAAAAAACTCTCCTAAAAAATAGAAGAGTTTTTAAATACCTTTTTTTGTATTCTTAGTTTACTGAACTACTTAATCCAGCACCTGCTTTAAACTTAACTACATTTTTTGCAGCAATTTGAATAGTTTTTCCAGTTTGTGGATTTCTACCAGTTCTTGCAGCTCTGTTAGATACTGACCAAGTTCCCCATCCAACTAAAGATACTCTATCACCACCTTTTAAAGCAGTAGTAACATTAGAAGTTAATGAATCTAAGGCAGCTTTAGCTGCAGCTTTTGAAATTCCTGCGTCAGCAGCCATTGCATCGATTAAATCTGATTTGTTCATGATTTGTAAATTTTAAAAATTAATTAATCTAAATATTTTTCGCTTAACTAAGCTTAACAAATATAACAGGAATAAGGGTTCGTGCAAGAAATGACCTCTAAAAACCTTGTTTTTGTTAATAAAAGATATAAAATTGTTAATAACCAAAGCAAAAAAGACACTAAAATCATCTAAACCTTATCAATAAAGGGGTCAAGCCATTTTAGAGTTAGATGAAAAATGATAGCCATTTAATAGATTTTGAGCCTCCATTTTTTTCTTTCCAGAGACTTTTATTTCATCAATAATTAAGTATCCGTTTTGTACAGCAACTTTTAGAGTTTTTTTTGAGCATCTAATTTTACCAATAGCATCTGAATGTATTGCAAATTCTTTAGAAACTTTATATAACTTTGCTGTTGTTTCTACACCATTATTATTTATAGTTGTCCAAGCTGCTGGATATGGATTTAATCCTCTTATTTTATTGTAGATGTTTTCTAATGTATCTGTCCAATCAATTTTGCAGATATCAGGAAAAAGTTTGTAAGCAGTTTTTTCTTCTAATTGTGGTTGGTTTTTAGTAACTACGTTGTCTTCTTTTATAAGGTGTAACGTTTCTGAAACTAAATCCGCTCCTAAATACATTAATCGATCATGTAATTCTCCAACAATTTCATCCTCTTTTATAAAGATTTCTTTTTGAAGGATGATTTCTCCGGTATCAATTTTATCATCAATAAAAAAAGTGGTCACACCTGTTTTAGTTTCACCATTAATAATAGCCCAATTAATTGGCGCTGCGCCACGATATTCTGGTAATAAAGATGCATGTAAATTAAAGGTGCCAAATTCTGGCATTCTCCAAACTTCTTTTGGCAACATTCTAAATGCCACAACAATTTGTAAATTGGCTTTTAGAGCAGCTAATTCATCAATAAATTCTTGCTTTTTAAGATTGGTTGGTTGTAACACTTTTAAATTTTGTGAAACTGCATATTTTTTAACTTCAGATTCATTTAACTTCCGTCCTCTTCCTGCAGGTTTGTCTGCAGCTGTTATTACACCAACAATTTTATAGTTGTTTTCTACTAAATGTTTTAATATGGTTACCGCAAAGTCTGGTGTTCCCATAAATACAATTCGTAAATCTCTCATTAGGTACTATAATATTGATTAAAATTATTGATGCCGATTTTTTCTTCGGATAAAAGCTGTTGCAAATTTACTAAAACGTTGTCTTCTTTGCTCGAAATATATTGGCATATTTCTTTTGATGTTGCTGTTTCTTTAAATATTAAATAATTAATGATTTCTGAGGAGAGATCTTGATAGGTATTTTTGTTCGCCAAACAAACATCACAAATTCCGCATGTATCGAAATCCTTCTCATTAAAATAGTGTAGTATTTGTATGCTTCTACAAACGGAATTATTTTCTATAAAATCAACTAAATCTGTTGCTTTATTTATTTTTTGTTTGATGTATTTCTGAATATTTTTAGAAATACTATTGATTGTTTTATCATCTTCTCTTGGTACTAAAAAAAATAGTTCAGAGTTTTCTGTAGCTTTTTTATATGCTAGTAATTCTTCAGAATGTAATTGTGTTAGAACTGCAACAACTTGTTTAGAAAGGAGGTTCGATTTTTTAGCTAACCAAAATTCGTTAATTTTTGTTTCTTGCTCAAAAATTCCGCCATAACTTCTAAGTAACAATTGAATTACTTTTGATGTGTTAGAATCTGATTTCGAATATTTTAAAACCTTATTACTAGTTGTTAAAAACTGTATCGTAGATTTTTTAGTATAACTATCAGAAATTTGAATAATTCCGTTTGCTTCTAATAAACTGATCGTTGTTGCTACTTTGTTTGTAGGTATTTTGTATTTGTCAGAAAATTTAAAAAGATTAAATTCTAACGCATCATTTATTAATTCTCCTTTAGCAATTTGAAAGTGAGAAAAAATACTTTTATAGATGTTTTTTACTTCTGTAATTGTTGGAAACGCATTTTCAATTCTTTCTTTATAAAGGCGAATATCATTTTTATTGACTAACACCACAGAAAAAGCTTTTCCTCCATTTCTTCCTGCTCTACCGGCTTCTTGAATGTAATTTTCTATACTATTTGGTAAATCTAAATGAATCACAACTTTTACATTTTCTTTATCGATTCCCATTCCAAAAGCATTTGTTGCTACAATTATTGGTGTCTTTTCAGTAATCCAATTATCAAATGATTTTTGCTTGTTAGTAGAAGATAATCCTCCGTGATAATAACTTGTTTTAAAATTGTTGGTATTTAAAAAAGTTGCAATTTCTTTGGTTTTATTTCTGCTACTCACATAAACAATAATTGGTGCTTTTGTTTTTGTACAGATTTGTAAAAGTCTTCCTAATTTATCTTCTAGAGAAAAAATTTGATAGGCTAAATTGTCTCTATAAAAAGATTTTTTAAAGACAATTGCATTCTTAATTTCTAAGCTCTCAGAAATATCTTCAATTACTTCTTTAGTTGCTGTTGCCGTTAAGGCAATAATTGGAGCAGTAGGTTTTAATTCTTTTAGAATTTTTATATTTCTGTATGAAGGTCTAAAATCGTGTCCCCATTCAGAAATACAATGTGCTTCATCTACAGCAATTAAATTTACATCTAACTGTTTAATTTTTTCTTGTATAAAAGGAGATTGTAATCTTTCTGGAGATAGATACACAAATTTAAAATTCCCGAACCTAATGGTATCAAATAGAATAATTAAATTATCTTGAGAAATACCAGAAGTAATTGCAATAGCTTTAATTCCTTTATTATTTAAGCTATCAACTTGATCTTGCATTAAGGCAATAAGTGGAGAAACAACAATGCAAATTCCGTTTTTTAGCATTGCCGGTATTTGAAAACAAACAGATTTTCCGCCGCCAGTAGGTAATAATGCAATTACATTATTGTTACCTAGTACCGCATTAATAATTTGATCTTGTGGTTCTCTAAACGAATTATGATTCCAATACTTTTTTAATATTTCTAAAGTATTATTCATAAATCTATCTTAATTGAGTCTAAAATATAGTTGGTTCGTTCTTGAATTGTGCCAAAAGGTACAAGACTAATTGTATAACCAATATTCTGATATGTTTTTTTTAAATGATGATGAATTTTAACGGCTTGTTCAAAGCTTTCATATCGTTCATTATCAGAAGTGTAAATTTCTTTCCAAGGTGGAAGCATAAATACTTTTGTATAGATATGTGTATTGCTTTTTTCGATAAAATAGGCTGGATATTTGGTGTTAAAAAACTCTAAATACGCATGTATATCAGGAATTCCACGATCAAAAAAAACAAACTTTTCAGTTGACTTATGAGCTTCTAAAAATTGCTTTTCTCTTCCTTGTAATAGTAAATTACTAAACAATAAAGGTTCGGTTGTAAACAGTTGATCAATTCCTTTTTTTTGTGCTTCTAAAGTAACTTCTCTAGAAATTTCAGGCTTGCAATGAAATCCTCTAGAAATTAGTTCGTTTAAGATAGATGATTTTCCTGTTCCTGGTCCACCAATAAGTACAATTTTTTGTTGCATTTAGCAAAAATAACAGATTCTGATTATAAAAATAATAATATAGTGTAATTTTGCAGCAATAATAAAATTGATAAAAATATTGGTATGAGTAAAAAAGAGGATTTTTATTTAAAACTGAAAAATAGTTTAGATGCAGTAACTAAATTCCCGTCAGAATATTTATATAAATTTATAGTACCAGTAAAAGGAAATCATGTTGTTGAAATTGAAGAACTTTTTAAGGATAAGTTAGCTAATATTTCTGCTAAAAAATCTAAAACAGGCAAATATGTTAGTGTTTCTATAAGAATAGAATTAAGCTCCTCTAAAGAAGTTATTTCTTATTATAGAAAAGCAGAAAAAATTGAAGGAATTATTTCGTTATAAATTTATAAAAACAAATGAAGATTAAAATTTTCACAACCCTCTTTTTAATAACATCTTTTGTTTCTTATGCTCAAAAAGATTCAGATGTATTATTTAGCGTAGACAGAGCGGTAGTTTCTGTTCTAGAATTTAAAAATGTATATGAGAAAAACCTAAACCTTATACAAGATAATGATCAAAAAAGCATCAAAGAAAATTTAGATTTGTTTATCAATTTTAAATTAAAATTGAAAGAAGCGTATCGTTTAAAATTAAACGAAACACGAGTTTATAATAGAGAAATAGAAACGTATAAAAATCAGTTAATTTCACCGTATTTACAAGACACAGCTTTTTTATCTAAATTGGTAAAAGATGCTTATTATAGAACAAAATATAAAGTTAATGTGAGTCACGTTTTAGTAAAAACATCAGAAAATGAAAGTCCAGCTGATACATTAATTGCGTATAATAAAATTCGAAAAGCAAGAAACGAAGTTCTTTCAGGTAAAGCATTTGATAGCGTTGCACTTACCTATTCAGATGATGAATCTGTAAAAAACAATTTTGGAAATATAGGCTATTTTACTGCTTTTAAAATGGTGTATCCATTTGAGAATATTGCGTATCAAACAAAAGTTGGTAAAATCTCTGAACCGTTTAAAACAAGTTTTGGGTATCATTTTATTAAGGTAAACGATTTGAAATTGTCTGACGGAGAAGTAGAAGTAGCACATTTATTAAGTACTGATCAATCTAGAAAAGGAAAATACAAAATCGATAGTATTTATACGAGTTTAAAAAACGGAGCTGATTTTGAAAAGTTAGTTTCACTGTATTCTAATGATAAAAGTACTGCTTCTATTGGTGGAAAGTTACCAAAATTTGGTATTGGCAGAATGCTAAAACCTTTTGAAGAGCAATCATTTAACTTAAAAAATGCAGGTGATATTACGTTGCCTTTTAAAACCCAATATGGTTGGCATATCATTAAATTATTAAAAAAATATCCTGTTAAATCATTTAAAGAAATGAAAAAGGAACTAACAGAAAAAGTAAAAGCAAGTGGAGGAGCAAGAATGTCTGATTTGCATGTTTTAAAAAGATTAAAGAGCGAATATAAAATTGTGGAGTTTGAAGACGCTAAAATTGTTTTTAATTCAAAGGATATAAGAGCTTCAAAAAAAGACACTTTACAGCAAATAATTTTATCTATTAATAATAAGAAAATTAAACAAGAACGTTTTTTTGATTATATTAGAAACAGAAGAAATAAACCTGTTGACGTTCTTTTCGATGATTTTAAGAACGAAGAAATAGTAACTTATTTTAAAGATAATTTAAAATTCACAGAGCCAGAATTTGCAAAGAGATTAAAAGAATATGAAGAAGGTTTGATTGTTTTTGATTTAATGCAGCAAAAAGTCTGGGATAAATCAGTGAAAGACACTTTAGGATTAAAAACCTATTTTTATAAAAATAAATTGAAGTATGCTTTTAAAGAATTGTCTAAAAATAAAGGGCAAGTAATGAATGATTATCAAGAGTATTTAGAGCAAGAATTGATAGCGTTGTTACAAAAAAAGTATTCTGTAAAAATTAAAAAGAAAGCTTTAAAAAAACTAACTCAACAATACAATTCTAATGAATAAAAGACTTACTTATTTTTTTCTGTTAATAGTTTTTTCTTCATGTCAATTTTTTGATTTAGGGAAGAAAGAAAATACAATAGAAAAACCAATTTCAAGTGTAAACAATAACTACTTATATAGTAAAGATATTGAATCTTTAATTCCTAAAAACCTATCAAAGAAAGACAGTATTCTTATTGTTAGAAGTATTATAAATAATTGGGCTGTACAAGAACTATTGAAGCAAAAAGCAGAAGAAAATCTCACCAATGAAGAGAATACAATATACAATAAATTGGTGCAAGATTATAAACAGAGCTTATTGGTAAATGGCTATAAAGAACGATTAATTCAGCAGCAATTAGATACTGTAATTTCTGAGGATGAAATAGAAGAATATTACAATTCTAACAGCAATAACTTTAGATTAAATGAAGAATTAATTAAAATTAAATACCTTCATTTTGGAAATAATTTATTAGATAAAAAAGAAATTATAAAACATTTTAAATCGGATGATTATGATGATTTAATCGCGTTAGAAAATCAAGAGTTAAACTTTAAAGCAATCAACCTAAATGATACTACTTGGATTAGATTAGAAGACGTTTTGTTAAAAATTCCAAAATTTAAAGAAGAATCAAGAGAATATTTGTTAAAAAAATCTAAATACATACAAAAAGAAGATTCTTTAGGACTATATTTGGTGGCTGTAAAAGATGTTTTAAAACGGAACGATATTGCACCTAAAAACTATATCACACCAACCATAAGACAAATGATTTTACACAAAAGAAAACTAGAATTAATTAGAGATATAGAAAAAACGTTACTTAACGATGCAATTCAGAACAAAAATTTTAAAGAGTATTAATTATCCAGTATTTATTTTCATAATGGCTTTGTTTACCATAACAACTCAGGCACAAATGAAAATTGATGGTGTAGATGTTGTAATAGGAAAAAATGTAGTATTAAACTCAGATATTGCAAAATTCAAACTAGATATAGAACAACGTAGCGAAGGAAAAATTAAAATTTCTGACTGTGAAATGTTAGAACAATTAATGCTTCAGAAATTACTTTCGCATCATGCAGTTATAGATAGTGTTTTAGTTACTGAAGTAGAAGTAAATTCTGCAGTAGACAGAAACTTAGCCTATTTTACACAAGAATTTGGTTCGGTTGAAAAAGTAGTCAAACAATATGGATTTAACGACCTAAATGATTTAAGAACAGAGCTGTTTGCCATTGAAAAAGAAAATGTTTTAGTAGGTAAAGAGCAACAAAAAATAAACGAGGGAATTGATGTAACACCTGAAGAAGTTAGAATTTATTTTAATGGATTAAAAGAAAAAAACGAACTTCCAGAGTTTCAAGCAGAGATAGAAATGGCACAAATTGTTCTCTATGCTGAGCCTACACAAGAAGAAAATGATAGAATTATTAAAAAACTATCCGAACTTAAAAAAGATATTGATGCAGGCGCAAGTTTTAAAATGAAAGCCATTTTAAATTCTGATGATCCAACAGTAGCTCAAAATGGTGGTCAGCTAGAAGTAACAAAAGAAAGTCAACTTATTAAAGAATTTAAAGAAGTAGCATTTTCGTTAGATGTTGGCCAGGTTTCTGAGCCGTTTAAAACATTATTTGGGTATCATATTATTCAATTGCATCAAGTAAAAGGAAAAACTAGAATAGTTTCTCATATTTTAATGCAACCAGAAATTTTAGATTCTAAAGTTCAAGAAGCAAAAGAAAAAACAGAAAAAATTAGAATAGATATTACGGAAGGTAAAATTACTTTTGAAGAAGCTGTTGCAAAATATTCTGAAGATAAAGACACTAAAAATAGTGGGGGAATGATTGTAAATCCGTATACAAATGAAACTCGTTTTGATTTAACAAGAATGGACCCTTCTTTATATGATAGAGTCATCAATACCAAAAAAGGAGAAATTACAGAAGCTTTTTATGACGAAACTCAGCAGAACGAAAAAATGTATAAAATGATCTTTATGAAAGATAGAACGATTACTCATAAAGCAGATTTAGTTGACGATTACGTGAAGGTTCAAAAATTAGCATTACAAAAGAAAAAAGAAGAGAACATTACCAAATGGTCTAAAAATAAAATAAAAGATACTTACATTAAAATTAGCGACAAATATAGCAAGTGTGAGTTTAAAAAAGATTGGAGAAAAGAAAATAGTAATTAATGTCTGATGTAGCTGCAATTGAACAATTAGTAGAAAAGACAAGGCTGCTAAAAAAAGAAATATCAAAAGTAATTATTGGTCAAACCGATGCAGTTAATTTTGTATTACTTTCTGTTTATTGTGGAGGTCATTCCTTATTAATTGGTGTTCCTGGCTTAGCAAAAACATTATTAGTTCATACAGTTTCTGATGCTTTAGGATTAAATTATAAAAGAATTCAATTCACACCAGATTTAATGCCTTCAGATATTTTAGGAAGCGAAATTCTAGACGAAAATAGAAAATTCACTTTTATAAAAGGCCCAATTTTCAGCAATATCATTTTAGCTGATGAAATAAATAGAACTCCACCAAAAACACAAGCAGCTTTATTAGAGGCCATGCAAGAACGTTCAGTTACAGTTGCTGGTCATCATTACAAATTAGAATTACCTTTTTATGTATTGGCCACTCAAAATCCAATAGAACAAGAAGGAACATATCCTTTGCCAGAAGCACAATTAGATCGTTTTATGTTTTCTATTAATTTAGAATATCCCTCTTTTGCCGAAGAAGTAGAAGTTGTGAAAAATACAACTTCAAATAAGCTGCAAGAAGTAAATTCAATATTTTCTAGTCAAGAGATTTTAGAAATTCAAAAATTAATTAGAAAAATTCCTGTTGCAGATAATGTTGTAGAATATGCTGTTTCTTTGGTTAGTAAAACAAGACCAAAAGGAGAAAATGCAACTGAGTTTGTAAAAAATTATATAGATTGGGGCGCAGGACCAAGAGCATCACAAAATTTAATTTTAGCAGCAAAAGCATTTGCAGCAATTAACGGAAAATTTTCTCCAGATATTGAAGATGTAAAAGCAGTTGCAATTCCTATTTTATCTCATAGAGTTGTAAAAAATTATAAAGCAGAAGCAGAAGGAATTACGATTTCAGAAATTATTTCTTCTTTAATGTAAGTAACATGAAGCAAAAGAAAATTTATATTATTGTAATTATTGTTTTTTTAGCAGCTTTTTTTATTACAAAATATATGTTATCAGTTTTACTGAATTAATTACTTTCTAAGGCTTTCACTTCTTCTCTATATAAGTCAACTTTTCCTTTTAAAAGAATAGCAATTACAGTTACGTCTTTATCTTGAATTTTTTCTGGGACATCAATATATAATAAGCCTGAGAGATTGCTCCAATATTGTTTCCCGACTATTTGGTAAGTTAGTTTTGTTCCATTTCCGACAACCCAAATTCTATTTACTTTATTTTTTGATAAAGCTAGTGTAACTATTCAAAGATCTCTGCAGAATACAAGCTCTTATTCTATAAATTACGTCTTTAAATCAAGCTAATCTATGTTCTTTCTGTTTGAAAATTAACACGAAATTATTGAATTAAAATGAAAGAAATTAGAAATATTAGAATTTTATTTTGAGAATTTATTTGAGTAATTATTTAAAATATTACTCAATATACTTAAAAAAACTAAATACATTTCCGCCATATTTTTTTGAATAGTTAAAATTTGGGTGTGTAGAAATATCGGTATGTTTAGAATGTTCAATAATTAACAATCCATCGTCATTTAAAATAGTTCTATCAAAAATGAGTTGAGCGATTTTTAAAAACTGCTCAACTTTAAAGTCGTATGGTGGATCAGCAAAAATAATATCTGCTTTTAACGGTGTTTTTTCTAAAAACTTATAGACATCGCTTTTGTAAGTATTAATTTTTAAATCAAGCTCTTTAGAAGTGTTTTGTATATATTTTACACATCCAAAGTGTTGGTCTATGCTATAAATAGTTGGTGCTCCTCTAGAGGCAAATTCAAAACTAATATTTCCAGTTCCAGCAAATAAATCAATAACATCTACATTTTCGAAATAATAGTTATTGTTGATGATATTGAACAAAGATTCTTTCGCCATATCTGTAGTTGGTCTTACAGGTAAATTTTTGGGAGCAGATAACCTTCTTCCTTTATGTTTTCCAGAGATAATTCGCATTTAAGGTAGCGTTGTATAATGTGAATGATTTGAGATGTCTTTATCCTCATCAAAAAAAGGAATATGTAATTTGATAAAATCTACATTTCTAATATATTGATATGTTATATGATAGATTTCAGAATTTTTCTCTATATCGCCAATAAAGTATAATAAAAACTTTTCTGGGTTTAATTTTAATTGTTCTGCTGTAAATAAAATGTAGTAGATGAAATCTTCTTTTGTTTTGAAAGAAAAAGAATTATAAAATAACAATTTCGAATTTTCTATAACAACAATATCAAAAGTAGAACCAGCAATATTTACAAAAAATTGCTTTTCTGTATTGTTTTTAGAGTGTAAGATTAATTTATCTATCAATACAGTTGAATGATGCTTGTATTCAAACTCTCCAAATTGCTGAAAAAAATAGTTATTTATGTTGATGTAAGGAATATAGACATTTTTGATTTCTAATTGTGATAAGTTATCAAAAGCAATAAAATCGTTGGTAAGTGTTTTTATATTGTAATCTAAATATAATTGTAATTCATCTTCTTTAAATAGTGCCGAAGGAACAAGAGTAGATAAATTATTTTGATGAATTATTGTAACGGTTTCAAATTTTTGTTTTAACACCGAATAATTATTAAATAACTCTTCAATTTTAGATAGTAATAATTCTGGAGTTGCAATATAATTTTCAAAAGTATGCGTAGTAAAATGTTGTAACTCTTTTGTTACAGAATTACTAATACAAAAAGAAAATCCACCCAAACTAAATTGGATGGATATTTCTTTTCTATAATTGTCTTTTATAATTTTATTTATTGTCTTTTGCACCCTCGTTTCTATCATAATATGGTGGCCAGTTACCTCCAGTTGTTACTTCGTTTAAAGAACCAACAGAAATAAACTCACCTTTAATTTCGTCTGAAGTATTTTTTTCTAATTCTTGTTTTATTAGAGATGCATCCAAACTTTTTAATACATCAATTTTATTAGCTTTTACAAAAAACACTTCAACTTGTATGCCTGTAAATTTTTCTATGGTTGCAATTTCTATAGAAAACTCTTTATCAGTTCCAGGAACTAGAGCCATATTTTTATAATCTCTCCCTTGAAATCTAGAAAGAACAGGTTCATAACCAATAGTGTCAGTTACTCTTCTTTCTACAGCAACCATTAATTTTTGCGATTTTGTTCCTTTATTAACTTGCTCAACAATAGTCGTTGTATTAGTTAATGCTAATTGTGCAGTATTAATAAACTGAATTAATTCACTAATGTTTTTAGAATATTTACCAGTAACTTGTTTATGTGCAATTTCTGCATCTCTAATCATTTTTAACTGATCAATAACTTTCTCGTAAACAACTTTTTTGTTTTTATCAAAATTAATAGGCTTCATAATACCATCATATATTTTCCAAGTTAAGAAAACTGCCAGTACAAGCAATAATATAGATACTAAAGGTTTTAATTTTAACGGTAGGTATTTTACAATTAAAAATGCAAAAGCACCAGTAATAATAATAGCGAAAATAATAGTAATTAACATTAGTATAGTTTTTAAATGAGTATTCGCAAATCTACAATTTTTTTTTAATGATAAAAATTTTTATGCATAAATCAATACCTATCTTTGAGATTTAAATTTATATGATTAAAACAAAAGCAGATTTATATAAAGAACTTCTTCAAAATTTTCCTTTTGAGCCAACAATTAAGCAACAAAAATTGTTAGATCAATTATCCTTTTTTATATTTGATGACAATAATCGTGCCCTATTTTTATTAAAAGGATATGCTGGTACTGGAAAAACAACAACTATTAGTACCGTTGTAAACTCTTTATGGAAAGTTGGTAAAAAAGCAGTTTTATTAGCTCCTACAGGAAGAGCAGCAAAAGTTATTTCTGGGTATTCTAAAAAGGAAGCTTTTACTATTCACAAAAAAATATATTTCCCGAAAAAGCAGAAAAACGGTTCTATAGATTTTGTAATTCAGCCAAATAAACACACCAACACTATATTTATTATAGATGAAGCTTCTATGATTCCTGATAGACCAAGCAATGCAAAACTATTTGAAACAGGTTCTTTGTTAGATGATTTAATCAATTATGTGTATTCAGGAAAAAACTGTAAAATTATTTTTATTGGTGATACAGCGCAATTGCCTCCAGTGAAATTAAATGTAAGTCCGGCTTTAGAAGCAAGAACTTTAGAGTTAGAGTATTATAAAGATGTAACAGAAATAGAATTAGATGAAGTAATGCGTCAGCACGAAAATTCTGGAATTCTTGCAAATGCAACGCATTTAAGAATGTTGCTACTTCATAATTCTACTGATTTTCAGTTCGATTTACATTTTCCAGACATTATTCGTTTAATTGATGGTTATGATATTGAAGATGCAATAACTTCTGCCTACGATAACATTGGAGTAGAAGACACCGCTTTTATTGTGCGTTCTAATAAAAGAGCAAATCAATACAATCAACAAATTAGAACAAAAATTAGAGGGCAAGAAAATGAGATTTCTACAGGTGATTATGTGATGGTTGTAAAAAATAATTACTATTGGTTAAAAGATTCTTCTGAAGCAGGTTTTATTGCCAATGGAGATATTTGCGAAATCACAAGAATCAATTCCATAAAAGAATTGTACGATTTCCGTTTTGCAGAAGTAGAAGTTAGAATGATAGATTACCCAAATCAAAAACCATTTGAAACAGTTTTATTATTAGATACACTTTCTAGTGAGTCACCTTCCTTAACTTATGAAGAATCTAATAAGTTATATCAAGCTGTTAAAGAGGATTTTGCACACGAAAAAGTTAAATACAAACAATTGCTAGCGGTAAAAAACAACAAATACTTTAATGCGTTGCAAGTAAAATTTTCGTACGCTATGACTTGCCATAAATCTCAAGGTGGGCAATGGAAAACAGTTTTTGTAGAACAGCCATATTTGCCAGAAGGAATTGATGTAGAGTATCTTCGTTGGTTATATACAGCAATAACCAGAGCAGAAGAAAAGTTGTATTTAATAGGTTTTAAAGACGATTATTTTACTGATTAATCGAGAAAAATTCTTCGACGTTCTGTGTCGAGGTTTCCGTTAAAATTGTCATTCTTATGATTTACGCTGAACTTGTTTACGCTGAATTTATTTCAGTGATTTAGTAAAACGGGAATTTAAAATAAAAGAATTTCGATTTTTAATTTTTTATTTAAAATAATACCCAATATAAATACTTCCGTAATTATTGCTTTTTGAAGCTCTTATACTTTTTAATTTTTGTGTGTGATAGATATACGTATAGCCATATAAAAAACGCTTTCTGTAATAACGATATCCTAATTCTAACGAAAAATGAAAAGGCATTACATCAAAAGTAACAGTACTCGTTTTGTTTAAAAAACTTCCTTGTATTGTAGCATCATATAACGTGTAATTTAACATTGGTTTTATAAAAAGAAAAGATTCACGATAACTTTTAGAAGATGTATTTAGGTTAGAATTAAAAGCAACCGAATTAGAAAGGGGTTGCAATCTTTTAAATCCAATTCTAGAATAGATTCCTGTAGCAATAGCCGTAAAAACTGTACCAATTTTCAAAGAATTATAGCTACTAATATCAAATATATTAGAACTAGTATTAGAAAAAAAACGCAAATAACTTGCATTAAAATTTAAAGCAAATGCATTTTGTATTTGATATTTCCAACCTAAAGGTTTAGGGTAATTATATATGCGATGCATAAAATCTTGTAATTCTTCTCCTTTAGCACTTGGGCCTAAAACTCCAATTTCTAAATCTGTAGTAAACATATTATTTGAGTTGTAAAACCTATTGATACCAAAGGCTCCATAAAAATATCCAGCAAAAGGTCTATCATTTGTGCTTGCAAAAGGTAAAGTAGCTTTTGCTGCAGTAAACATCATATGCCCTACTTGAAATTTATAAATTTTCTTTGGTGAATTTTTTATGATATTGTTTTTAACAGTTCTAAAAGTTAAAAATAATCCATTAGTGTAATAACCATCTCTATATAAAGAGGTATATAAATCATTATCAGAAATGAGACTAATTTCTTTAGAGTAATTGTTCTGAGCAGTACTTAATAAAGTAAAGCAAAAAAAAAGTAAAAAAGTAAAAACACGCATGTAAGCAAATATAAAATTTGTTCGTTAATCTCTTCTTTTTTTAAGGCTAAAATTCATTAAAGTTTTGTAATTTAGTATAGATTAATTTTGAATTATTAGTATGAGTGAAAATAAATTATTTTCTCTTGATGAGCTTAAAAATATAAGTACAAGAGAAGAATTATTAAAAAAAATTAAAGAAAAGAAAAAACCTTATCAAAAAATTGAAAGTACATTCTTGTATGAAGAGGAATTGCGAAACTTACAAATAGAATTGGTAAAGTTGCAACGTTGGATATTTAAAGAAAACAAACGCTTGGTTATTTTATTTGAGGGTAGAGATGCTGCAGGAAAAGGAGGCAATATTAGACGGTTCACTGAGCATTTAAGTCCACGTTCTACAAATTTGGTTGCGTTAACTAAACCTACAGCTATAGAAAAAGGGCAATGGTATTTTAGAAGATATATTAAAGAACTTTCTAATCCTGGAGAAATGGTTTTCTTTGATAGAAGCTGGTACAATAGAGCGGTGGTAGAACCTGTAATGGGTTTTTGCTCTAAAGAACAATATGATCGGTTTATGTTGCAAGTTCCAGATTTTGAGCATATGTTATATGAAGATGGAATTATAATTATAAAATTTTGGTATTCAATTTCTAAAGATGTTCAAAAAGCTCGTTTTGATGCTCGTTTGCAAAACCCATTAAAAAGATGGAAATTTAGTCCGGTTGATAAAAAAAGTCAAGAATTATGGGACACTTACACGTATTATAAAGAGCAAATGTTTAGCAAAACGCATACAACCTATTGTCCTTGGATTATTGTAAAAGCAAACAATAAAAAAGTGGCAAGATTAGAATCAATACGCTATGTATTGTCTCAATTTGATTATCCAGGTAAAGATGAAGCATTAACAACTTTGTTTCCGGATCCAAATGTTATAATGCGTTATTATAGATCAGCTAAACAATTAGATTTTTAAAGATGGATACACCAAAAAACATAGAAATAACAGAAGAAGATGTAATCAAATTAAATTCTAAAAAGGGATTGCTTGCACTATTATCAAAAGATCCTGTAAACTTAGAAAGAGCACTTAGATATGTTGATTATGAAAATAAATTAAAAAAACTTCAAGTAGAATTAGTAAAATTACAATCTTGGGTAATTCAAAATAACGAACGTGTAATTATAATTTTTGAGGGTAGAGATGCCGCAGGAAAAGGTGGAGCAATTAGAAGAATTACAGAAAAAATAAATCCACGTCATTTAAAAAAAATTGCTTTACCAAAACCAACTGAAGAAGAGAAAACTCAATGGTATTTTCAACGTTATGTAAATCAATTCCCAAAAGCAGGAGAAATTGTTTTTTTTGATAGAAGTTGGTACAATAGAGCAGTAGTAGAACCTGTAAATGGTTTTTGTACCAAAGAAGAACATGATATTTTTATGAGACAGGTAAATGGTTTTGAACAAATGATTTTAGAATCTGGAATTCATTTGGTAAAAATGTATATGTCAATTTCTAAAAAAGAACAAGCAAAACGCTTTACGGAAATCAAAAATGATCCATTAAAACAATGGAAAATGACTAGTGTAGATGAAAAATCACAAGAATTATGGGATAATTATACAACCTATAAAAGAGCCATGTTCGAAAAAACAAACACAGAAATTTCTCCTTGGAAAATTATAAGAGCAAATAAAAAAACTGAAGCAAGAATTAATTCTATAAATTATATTCTAAAAAACATTCCTTACGATAGAGATATTAAAGTTTAAATGTAATACTTCAACTTTTTAATGAACTTTTAAAACTATCTATCTATTTTTGCTGTAAAATAAGTAGATAGTTTTTTAAATTATACGAATGAATTTTGCCATAGGAGATTTTGTTGCTGTTATTGATGATGTTGTAAAAGGCATAATAACAAGTATTAACGATAGTCATATTATGATTAAAGATAACACAGAAATGACTTTTAGTTATGTACCATCAGAACTTGTTAAAATTGATGAAAATCAACATGAAATGACAAAATATAGCGATATAAATAATCAATATTTACAAGATAAAATTTCTGAAAAACCTAAAAATAAATTTCAAAAAGTTACAAAAACAAAAAACGAAATAGTTTTTGAAGTCGATTTACACATCAATCAATTGATAAATTCTACTGTTGGATTAGATAATTATGATATGTTAAACATTCAGTTAGATACAGCAAAAAGAAAAATAGAATATGCAATTCAAAAAAGAATTTCTAAAATTATCTTTATTCATGGAGTTGGAGAAGGAGTTTTAAAAACTGAATTAGAATATTTATTTAAAAAATATCCGATTAAATATTATGATGCCTCATATCAAAAATACGGATTAGGAGCAACCGAAGTTTATATTTTTCAGAACCCTAATTAAATTCCTATTTTTGTAGCATGAATAAAATCTATTTAGATAACGCAGCCACAACTCCGATAGACAAAGAAGTGATTGAGGTTATGTACGAATCTATGTTGCATAACAACGGAAATCCTTCTTCTTCTCATCAATTTGGGCGTAAAGCAAAATCTTCTATAGAAACAGCTAGAAAAAATATTGCTAAGCATTTTAAGGTAACTGCAAGTGAAATTATTTTTACAGCTGGTGGTACAGAAGCAGACAATCTAATTTTGCATAATGCTGTTTTAAATTTAGGTGTAGAAACAATTATTACTTCAAAAATTGAACATCATGCTGTTTTGCATACGGCAAAATATTTACAAAAAAACCACAATGCAACTATTGTTTATGTTACTATTGATAAAAACGGAGATGTAGATTTAAATCATTTAGAACAACTTTTAGAAACACATAAAACTCAAAAATGTTTGGTAAGTTTAATGTATGTAAATAATGAAATTGGTAATTTATTACCGCTAGATTCGGTTTCTGAAATTTGCAAAAAATACAATGTATTATTTCATTCGGATACCGTACAAGCAATTGGACATTATCCAATAGATTTAAAAAAAACACCTATAGACTTTATTGCAGCAAGTGCACATAAATTTCATGGACCAAAAGGGGTTGGTTTTGCGTATTTCAAAAAAGGATTCGGAATTCAACCGATGTTACATGGTGGAGACCAAGAAAAAGGAGCACGCTCTAGTACAGAAAATGTACATAGCATTTTAGGAATGGAAAAAGCATTAGAAATTGCTATTTCTAATATAGAAAAAGACACAATCTATTTATCAGAATTAAAAAAATATTTTATTTCTGAATTGAAATCTAATTTTAAAGAGGTTGCTTTTAATGGAAATTCAGAATATATAGAAAAAAGTAGTTATACAATTTTAAGTCTTCGTTTTGCAAATGCAAATGACATGCTGTTGTTTAGGTTAGATTTAAACGGAATTGCAGTTTCTGGTGGAAGCGCTTGCCAAAGTGGAAGCAGTAAAGGTTCTCATGTATTAGATGAAATACTTTCAGAAAAGGATGCAAAAGACATTTCGGTTAGGTTTTCGTTTAGTAAAAATACCACAAAAGAAGAAATAGATACAACTGTATTGAAACTAAAAGAGCTACTTAGGAGTAAACATCAGTATTAGGAAAGGAAACAGGTAAAGTACTTTACCTTTATTCTTCTACTACATTTTCCTATTTTGGAGTTTACATCAATTTCCAATCATTTTTGTAGCTATAGATTTGTAATCTGCTTGTGAAAAAGCAGTGAAAGATGATATTAAAAGTAATAGGAAACAAAAATTACTTAATAAACTTTTGGCCATCTCTTATTTGAATATATAAATAGATTTTATAAAATTGAATTATATACAAAGGAATAAAACATTAATCAAAATATATATATGTATTCTAATTTAAATAAATAGATTTTTGCTAATTATTTTTAGATAAAAAATTGATTTAAGATTATTTACTTTCCGATACAAAAATTACCAAATATATGTCCTAAAATATCTTTATCTACATCATATTCTCCAGTAATGTTTCCTAAATGGCGCAAGCATTCTCTAATATCAATAGAAAATAAGTCAGTAGAAATTTCTAAATCAATTCCTTGTTGTACAGAAGTAATGGCAATTAACGCATTATTTAACGCTTCGAAATGGCGTGAGTTTGTTACAATGGTTTCGTTATTACTAAGAGCGCCCGTATTTACCAATAAAGTTAGTTCGTTTTTTAAAGTATCAATTCCAATTTTTTGTTTTGCAGATAATAGTAGTGCATTTGGAATTTCTGTAGTTAGTGTTGCTATTTCATCTTTTGATAAATGATCAATTTTATTTGCGACTATTAATAAACGCTTGTTTGGAAATCGCTCTTCTATAGAAATAATTTCTTCTTTTCTCTTTTCTCTTTTCTCTTTTCTTGCATCAATTAAAAAGATAATTAATTGTGCATTTTCTGCTTTTTCATAGGCTTTTTTAATTCCGATACTTTCAATAACATCTTCAGTTTCTCTAATTCCAGCTGTATCTATAAATCGAAAAGCAACGCCTTCAATAATAATTTCATCTTCAATAGCATCACGAGTCGTTCCAGCAATTTCCGAAACAATGGCTTTTTCTTCGTTTAGCAAGGTATTTAATAGTGTGGATTTTCCAACATTTGGTTCACCAATAATTGCAACGGGAATTCCGTTTTTCATAGCGTTCCCAAACGCAAACGAATCAATCAATCGTTTTAAAACAAATGTAATTTGTGTAACTAACTCTTTAAATTTTGTTCGGTCAGCAAACTCAACATCTTCACCAGAAAAATCGAGTTCTAATTCTATCAACGCAGCAAAATCTAACAATTGTGCGCGTAATTCTTTTAATTCATTAGTGATACCGCCACGCATTTGCTGAATTGCCATTTGATGACTTGCGGCAGAATTCGAGGCAATCACGTCTGCAACAGCTTCAGCTTGAGATAAATCCATTTTTCCGTTTAAGAAAGCACGCATGGTAAATTCTCCATTATCTGCCATTCTACATCCATTTTGTAAAAATAACTGGATAATTTCTTGCTGAATAAACACAGAACCATGACACGAAATTTCTACCACATTTTCTCCAGTATAAGAATGTGGATTTTTAAAAACAGAAATCAATACTTCATCTAAAATAATAGCGTTACTTATAATATGACCTAAATGAATGGTATGTGATTTCTGACTTTGTAACGTTTTTCCTTTTTTTATAGATTTAAAAAAAGCATCTACAATTTCAATCGCTTTTTCGCCAGAAAGACGAATTACAGAGATAGCACCAACTCCAGAGGGAGTCGCCAAAGCAATAATGGTATCGTTTTGAATCATACCACAAAAATACGGAAATAATTATTGAATTGCTTGTTTGATATAGTCTTCATATTCGTAGAAAAATAATTCAAATTGATTCATGGTTAATACAAAAAACTCAAAGCACTCTCGCCAAGTCTCTTTATTATAAATGCTAAATTTATTCGGATATGGAACGTAAATCCGATGAATAATTTTACTAGATTCTAATTTGTATTTGTCGTCAAAAATCACTTTAGGTAAATATTCTTCAGTTAAGATAGTTTTTAAAGATTGTAGTTGTTCAAAAAGTAGTTGATTGAAGATTTCTTCTGGATGTTCAATGTCTAAGACAACCATTGCGTGTTTGCGTTCTGCAACAAATTTAAAAGAAAAACCTTTTATTTGGGTGTTGTACTTTAACCATTTTCTTGGAAATGATTTGCCAAATGCAGTCCAAAAATCTTTTCTGATTTGTGCGGTTTCTTCTTTAGAAAACATTTATTTCAGTTATCAGTTATCAATAAATTGTTCATTGTTCATTGTTCATTGTTGATTGAACATTGTTTTACCCATGAACTTTAGCTTCTGTTCCACGATTTTTCATCATTTCAGCTTCAAACTTCAGTAAGGCATTCCATTTTTCAGCTACAATTTTTCTGTCTTGATATTCGCGTGCAAATCCTAAAAAAATAGTATAATGATTCGCTTCAGAAATCATTAAATCTTTGTAAAATTTGGAGAACTCTTTGTCTTCCATATTTTCTGAAAACACTTTAAAACGTTCGCAGCTTCTGGCTTCAATTAATGCAGCAACTAACAAACGCTGAATTAATGCTTCGTTTCTGTCTTTTGTTTTGGTAAAGAATTTCTGTAGCAGTATAGCATAATCGTTTTTTTGTTCTCTCCCTAAAACCATTCCGCGTTTTACCATAAAATCGTGCACCATTTTAAAATGCTCCATTTCTTCAATTGCAATGGCACTCATTGCCTGAACAAGTTTTGTTTCTTCAGAATAATTGATAATGATAGAAACTGCATTCGATGCTGCTTTTTGTTCTAAAAAAGCATGATCAGTTAATATTTGTTGTAAATTATCTTTTGCAATTTCTGCCCAAGAAGTTTTAGTTTCGAACTGAAGACCTAACATAAATAATAATAAAATTAAAAAAACAAAATTAAGAATTATTTTATAGAAGATACTTACAGGTTTCCTACTTTTTTTATAACTTCACCTTTCAAAATAAAAATAAATATGTTAGAATTAGCAGGCATTGTTATTTTAGGAATATTAGCACAATGGGTAGCTTGGAAAGCTAAAATTCCAGCGATTTTACCATTGATCCTAATTGGTTTATTCGTTGGTCCAATTGCAGCTGAATTTTTCTCTGAAGACGGTTCTAAATGGATTGAGCCAATTTGGAATGGCACTAAAGGATTATTTCCTGGTGATGGCTTGTATTATTTTGTTTCTTTGGCAATTAGTATTATTCTTTTTGAAGGAGGTTTAACCTTAAAGCGTGAAGAAATTAAAAATGTTGGTCCTTCAATTACAAAATTAATAACGATTGGTTCTGCTGTCACTTTCTTTGGAGCGGGAGTTTTAACACACTATCTTTTTAATTTAAGTTGGGAAATTTCGTTCCTTTTTTCAGGATTAATTATTGTTACAGGACCAACTGTAATAACTCCAATTTTAAGAAATATTCCATTAAAGAAAGATGTTTCAGCAGTTTTAAAATGGGAAGGGATTTTAATTGATCCAATCGGAGCATTAGTTGCCGTATTGGTTTTTGAGTTTATTAGTGTTGGTGGTGATAGCGGTTTTACAAAAACAGCATTCATAGGTTTTGGTAAAATAGTATTATTTGGCACATCGTTTGGGTTTACATTTGCTCATGCGTTGGCATTTTTCATCAATAAAAAATTAGTTCCTCATTACTTATTAAATGTATTTTCATTATCATCTGTATTGTCAGTTTTTGTTTTATCAGAAGTTTTTGCTCACGAATCTGGCTTATTAGCTGTTGTTGTAATGGGTATGGTTTTAGGAAATAGTAATTTAAAAAATTTAAAAGAATTATTGTATTTCAAAGAATCTTTAAGTGTTTTATTAATTTCAATCCTGTTTATATTATTAGCAGCAAATATTGACATTAAGGATTTAATGCTACTGTATAATTGGAAAACAGCTGTTTTATTTGCAGTTATCGTTTTTGTAATTAGGCCGATAGCTGTTTTTATAAGTACCTATAAATCAAAATTAAAAACCAACGAAAAATTATTTATAAGTTGGGTTGGACCAAGAGGAATTGTAGCAGCAGGAATCGCCTCTTTATTTGGAGGAAAACTTTTAAAACAAGGTATAGAAGGAGCAGAGTATATTACACCACTAGTATTTATGATTGTGCTTGGAACCGTTTTATTGAATGCTACTACTGCACGAATTTTTGCTAAAATTGTAGGCGTGTTTTTAAAGTCTTCTGATGGAATTTTAATTATTGGCGCATCTCTTGCTCCACGATTAATAGCCTTGTATTTAAAACAAAATGAAAGACGTGTTGTGTTGATTGACAGCAATCCAAATCATATTAAAAAAGCACAAGAAATGGGGTTAGAAGCTATTGAAGCAAGTGTATATGATGATGATTTGTCTGAAAATATTGAGCTAAATGACGTTGGCTATTTAATGTCTTTAACAGGTAGTTCTGTGATTAATGAATATGCGTTGAATAAATTTAAAAAGAATTTTGGAGAGCAAGGCACCTATCGTTTAATTTCTTCTGATGAGATGAAAAACCCAGGCAATAATCCAGAATTAGTTCTGTTTTCTCAAACAGATGATTATATTAATTTAAGTGAGGTTGTAAGAGATTTTCCTAAAATTAACGAAGTAGAAATTGCTTCTAAAGAAGATTTTATTACTAAAATTGATGCGTTAAATTCAGAAATTACTTCGATACCCCTTTTTGTAAAAAGTAACGACGGAGTAATACATATCATTTCTTCCTATTCAGAAAAAATAAATATAGAAAAAGGAAATATGTTAATGTATTTAGGTAAAAAATTAGATTTTTAATATTACCAGCTTTTTTTGAAAGAAACGCCTTTGTTTAGTTGTTTTGTTAATGATGTTAATCCTGCATTTTTAATAATGTAAATCACTTTTTTTGGCCACGTTTTTCTAAAGTTATAAGAATTTAATTTACCACCAATTCCATTAATAAAATCAATTGCTGTTTGCTCTTCTAGTAAAATATTTTTGCCATGTTTTGCAACTAAATCATCCATTTTTTTACGGGTTTCTCGGTATACTTTTATTCTGCTTTTTCGACCAATAAAAACGGTTACAAAATCTCTAATATTTGCTAGATGAGCATTTGTTTTTGCTTTCGAATTGTATTTAAAATATGCTAACTGATATTTTGTTCCAGCAATAGATTTAGGTCTGTAATCTTTTTTTAAACTTTCTGGCCTGTTTTCCCATTTTAATTCTTTTTTAGAATATTTTAGAATATTTAAAGAATCAAATAGAATCTTTTTTGTTTTAAGTACTCTAGGTAAACGTAATGCCGGTAATTCTGTATCACCCTTTCTAGTTCCTAAGCTTAAAATATTCCCTGTTATTCGGCCAATATACCCTCTATTCCAACCAGATTCTAAACCTGTAATTGCTAATAATGCTGCTGGAGGAATATTGTTGTCTAAGCAAATTTTAGTTGCCTTTTTAGATATTTCTTTGTAAAATAATTTTACATGTTCGTATTTGCGTAAGCTATATTTTTTAGTATTTTTTTGTTGAGAAAAACAACAGATACTTAAAAACATGAATAATAAATAAATTTGTTTTTTCATGAATTTAAATTAGGTGTCAAACTTAAATTTTAATTCTTCTAAACTGATTTCAGAACCAACTAATGTCATAATATCTCCCATACGTAAGCGCGTATAACCATGAGAAACTAGTAACTGACCTTTTCTTCGAACAGATAAAACCAATACGTCAGAAGGTAAACGTAAATCACGTAAACGCATTCCGTGTATGTCTTCGTTTCTGATTTCTATATCCATAGAATCCTGACCTTTATCCATACCAAGTAGAAGAGAAGTTGCATTTGGAGAACGCACAAAATGATCTAATAAACTTACCATTGCAGTCGCAGGCTCTATAATTAATGCTCCTAATTTATGAAATTTATCAAAATTTTCTCTTTTATTTAAACGAACAACAACATTTTCTGTACCAATATTTTCGTAAATTAATTCTGCTAATTGGTAGTTTTTTTCATCACTCAACATCAAAACAATTCCTTCAGTTTTTTCTAACTGAAGCGATAAAACACTTTTTAAAGAAATATCTTCTAAATGGATATAATCATATTCTGTTTCTTTATTGAAGTCTGTTATATCAAAACCTATGATTCGAGTTTCCCAATTATGCTTCTCTAATTGATTAGCCAATGCTAAAGATTGACTTTCTACACCAAAAATTACAGCATCTCTTGTGCCGTCAAATTGTTGTAAACTAGCTTTTGTATGACTTTCTTTCACGAAATTTAAAGACCATTTAAATAATGGTGGACCAACTAACTGATTGATTACAATAATAGCTATAATGATGGTTTCAAATTCGTGTCCCCATGTTGGAAATTCATCAGAGATAATAGTTGCCAGACCAAGAGCTACACCAGCTTGAGTTAAATAAGGCATCCAAGCAATAAACAAATACTCCTTTTTATCTTTGGCAGCATACACACCAAATAATCCTCCAAAAAACATAGTTAATAATCGTAAAAAAAACAATGCAAATGCAATTCCGAATACGCTATATAAAACTTGTAAAGATAAAGAAGCACCTGTTAATGTAAAGAATATGATATATATAAAAGGGCTAATTTCTTCTAATAATTCAGAAAATTCGATTCTATGTTTGCTGTAATTAGTTAGTACAAAACTTCCAATAATACAGATTAAAAGTGGCTCTAAAACAAACTCGTGATGTAAATAAATAGACGTTTCTAATTTAACATAATAGGCAAAAACATAAACTCCATAACCAATAACTACAATTAAAAAAGCCTTTAAGCTATGTGAAATTTTATAATTAAAAGGAATTTGTAAAAACCTTCCTAAAAGATATCCAATAGCAAAAGAAGTTATTAATTCTAAAAATAAAATCGCTAAAAATAAAAATCCAATATCATCACCATTGATAAAAGCTTTAGCTATAGAAAAACAGATGGCAAATAAGATTATTACCAAAACATCTTTTACAACAGTTACGCCCATAACGGTTTTTGTAAATGGACCATTTGCACGCATTTCATTTATAACAGCAATTACTGATGATGGTGAACGAGCAACGAAAATAGTTCCGAATAAAATAGAAATGGCAATTTTAGATTTTGTGGATAAATCTGCCATAAACGGAATTGAATCTGCAACAAAATAAATAACAATTGAAGAAGTAACAAAAGTAATAATAAGCTGACCTATTGTCATCCACTTTATACTTTGTATTCTGCTTCTTAAATCTTTTAAATATAGTTCAGAACCAGCAGAAAAGGCAATAATGGCAAGTGCAATTTCATTTAAGAAATGAAGTTTATCAATAGCAGCTCTAGGAATAAAATTTAAAACAGAAGAACCAGCGATAATACCGGTAATAATTAAACCAGTAATTAACGGAAATTTTATTTTTTGAAAAATTTTAGCAATTTGATTTGCTGCAATTGCAACAATAACAAACCCAACTAAAAAAATAAGTATTGATCTTATTGGCATTAAAAGGGGGTTTAAAAAAATAAAGATATAGTGTTAAAGAACGCTATGCAAATTAAACATCTAATTTAAACACATCTTTTAATTTGGCCATTGCAGGGTTTATTTCAAGCAATTTATTATATTTTTCTTGAACTGTATATGCAAACTTTTTGGTAACTGTTTCACTTACAACAATAGAGAGTTGAATTCCGTAATTATTTAATGTTGTTCTTAAGTGTTTTATTAATTTTGGTTTTTCTTTTTCAATTTGATCTTGCATTAACGTATTTGGCAATGTCAAACTAATTTTAAATTTATCAATTAAAACAGGAAAATCAGCATTAAAAGTAGCTGCAATGCTTTTTTGACCTTTTTTAATTAATTTTGTATGATACAGTTTCCACGCTTTTTCTAACTCTTTTTGTGTAAAAATATCTTTCGGATGATTATCATAATTTTCATCTAAACTTTCTTCTTTTTTTTCGTCTTTTTTGATATGTACACTTTTTAAAGACAGCGAAGAAGTTCTTCTGGCTACATTTTTAAGAATTGGTATTACAGCAACCTTTATAATTGGAGTTTTTGGTTCTTCAACTATGGTAACAGCTTTTTTACTTTCTTGGGTTTTTACAATTGATTTTACAGCTGGAGAAAGTGAAGTAAAAAATGTAGCCGGAATTATGTAGTTAGCCAGCTTTTTTTTTTCTCCATCAAAAGTGATAGAGGCAATTTGCATTAAAGTTAGTTCAACTAATAAACGTTGATTTTTACTGACTCTATAACTTAAATCGCAGTCGTTTGCTTTGTTAATTGCTTCAATTAAAAACTGCACGCTAGCTTTGGTAGATTGTTCTAAATATTTCTTTTTTGCAACATCACCAACTTCAAGTAAAACAATAGTAGCTTTGTCTTTAGCAACTAATAAATCTCTAAAATGAGAAGCCAAACCATTGATAAAATGATGGCCTTCAAAACCTCTTGATAATACATCATTAAAAGCAATTAATATTTCTGGAATTTTGTTTTCTAAAACTAAATCTGTAATGTTAAAATACACATCGTAATCTAATACGTTTAAATTCTGTGTAACAGCTTCTCTTGTTAAGTTTGAACCAGAAAAACTGACAACTCTATCAAAAATAGACAAGGCATCTCGCATTGCCCCATCTGCTTTTTGAGCAATAATATGAAGCGCATCATCATCTGCAGTAATTCCTTCTTTTTCTGCAATAACTTTTAAATAGTTTTTTGCATCTAAAACGCCAATCCTTTTAAAATCAAAAATTTGACAACGAGATAAAATAGTAGGAATTATTTTATGTTTTTCTGTAGTTGCTAAAATAAAAATAGCATGTGCTGGTGGTTCTTCTAAAGTCTTTAAAAAAGCATTAAAAGCTGATTGAGATAACATGTGAACTTCATCAATAATATAAACTTTGTATTTACCAGTTTGTGGCGGAATTCTAACTTGATCTGTTAAATTTCTAATATCATCAACCGAATTATTTGAAGCAGCATCCAACTCAAAAATATTAAATGCAAAATCTTCATCAGTAGAAATTATTCCAGCTTGATTTATTTGTTTTGCTAAAATTCTTGCGCATGATGTTTTTCCAACTCCACGAGGTCCTGTAAATAATAATGCTTGTGCTAAATGATTGTTTTTTATAGCATTTTCTAACGTATTGGTAATTGCTTGTTGTCCAACAACATCGGCAAAAACCTGAGGTCTATATTTACGTGCAGATACTATAAATTGTTCCATGAAATCTTAAAATATTTAGCTAAACAAATGTAAGTAACTAAAGCATTAAAACCAATAAATCTAAACTTCTTATACCTAAAGTTTTTAACAATTGTATAAACTTTATGTATCTTTCGACTAAGAAAAAAATTAGACCATAAAATGAAATTTTTTAAACCTTTTTTAGCAATAGCTTTTACCTTTTTAATGTTATTTTTAGTCAGTTTTTCTGACTCAAAGGAAAAAACAACAATCTATAAAACACAGAATCAAGAATTAAAAATTGCTTATTTTGCTAGTGGATGTTTTTGGTGTGTAGAAGCTATTTTTGAAAGCGTAGATGGAGTAGAAGAAGCTATTTCTGGTTATGCTGGTGGATTTACTAAAAACCCAACTTATCAATCAATTGGAACAGGAAAAACAGGACATGCAGAAGCTGTTGCTGTGTATTATAATCCTAAGAAAGTATCTTTTGAAACGCTAGTGAAAGTGTTTTTTGGTTCACATGATCCAACTACAAAAAACGGACAACACCCAGATTATGGAACTCAATATAGATCTATTGCTTTTTATTCAAATACTTCAGAAAAAGTAATTATTAAAAAGGTTATTAAAGAGTTAAACGATTCGTATTATAAAGGTAAAATTATTACCGAAGTTACTGGGTTAGTAAAATTTTATCAAGCAGAGGAGTATCATCAAAATTATGAAAAACTGAATCCAAATAATCCATATATACAAAATGTTTCTGTTCCGAGATTAAATCGTTTTAAAAAGAAATTCCCAGAGTTGTTGAAAAAAGGTGCTTTAAAGCATTAATTTATAAGGTTTCTTTAAACCACTTTACAATATTACCTTGTAAATAAGCGAGTTATCTTAATATAAGAGGCATTTTTTTGACGTTGATGAAAGACGAGAGAGAAATAAAAAAAGCGCTGCCAATAGCAACGCTTTTTTGTTTTAACCTCTATAAATTTCTTCATACAGATCTTTGTAAATTTCTTTTATTATTTTTCGTTTCATTTTCATGGTTGGAGTTAAATGTCCACCATCAATAGACCATTCGTCAGGAGTCAATTTAAACTTTTTAATGGTTTCCCATTTCCCAAAATTTAAATTACATAGAGCAACCTCTTCTTCAATTCTTTCTATCACTTTATCGTTTGATGCAATTTCTTTATTGTCTCCTAATTTAATATTTTTTCTTTGAGCCCATCCTCTAACAAACTCAAAATTTGGCTGTATAATTGCTGCTGGCATTTTTTCATTTTCACCAATAACCATTACTTGCTCAATAAAACGAGATTGTTTTAATTGGTTTTCAATTAACGCTGGTGCAACATATTTACCACCAGAAGTTTTAAACATTTCTTTTTTACGATCTGTAATTTTTAAAAAACCATCTTCAGAAACTTCACCAATATCTCCAGTGTGAAAATACTCACCCGTCATAACTTCTGCTGTTTTTTCTGGGTCTTTGTAGTAGCCTAACATAATATTTGGCCCTTTTACTAAAATTTCTCCGTCTTCTGCAATTTTTACTTCTACATGATCTATAATTCTACCAACAGTTCCGACTCTAAATCCACCATCATTTTGATCATTAACAGAAACAACAGGAGAGGTTTCGGTTAATCCATAACCTTCCATAATTGGCATTTCAGCAGCTGCAAAAAAACGTGTTAATCTTGGTTGTAGTGCAGCACTTCCAGAAACCATTAAATCTAATCGACCGCCTAAACCATCTTTTATTTTTGAGAAAATTAATTTACGTGCCAAAGCTAATTTTTTTTCATACCACCAACCATTTTGCCCGTAAGGTTCGTACTGTAAACCTACCTCAATTGCCCAATAGAATAATTTTTGTTTGATTCCTTTTAAATCTGCTCCACGACCATAAATTTTATCGAATACTTTTTCGTACAACCTTGGTACAGCTGTCATTACGTGAGGTTTAATTTCTTTTAAATTATCGCTCATTTTTTCAATAGATTCTGCAAAATAGATTTCTACACCACAATATTGATATAGGTATAAAATCATTCTTTCAAAAATATGACAAATAGGTAAAAAACTTAATGCTTGACTTTTACCGCTTATCAACGGAACTCTTTTTTCACTGGCTAAAACATTAGAAACAATATTATCATGAGATAACATTACACCTTTTGGTCTACCAGTTGTTCCAGAGGTATAAATTAAAGTCGCTAAATCATTAGGAGAAACTGCTTTTTTACATTCTTCAACTTCAGATTGATTACTTTTATCTTTTCCAAGTTGTAAAACTTCATTCCAATGATGTTCTCCTTTAATATCATCAAATGTATAAACACCTTTTAATTGTGTGTTTCCTTTAATCTGATTTAATTTTTCTAAAATTGAGTTATCAGAAACAAAACAATAGGTTGCTCCAGAATGATTTAAAACATATTCATAATCTTCTTTAGAAATGGTTGGGTAAATAGGCACGTTTTGAGCACCTAATTGTAAAATGCCAATATCCATAATATTCCATTCAGTTCTATTGGTAGTTGATATAATGGCAATTTTATCATCTTTTTTTATCCCTAAACGCAATAAACCACGACTAATTTGATTTGATTGATCTACATATTCTTTTGTAGTTATTGACTGCCATTTTCCGTTTTTGAAAGAAGTAAATGCTTTTTCTAGTTTATATTTTTCTAGTTGAAAATATGGAAAATCGAATAATCGTGTAATTTTTGATAACATAAAGTAACTATTTGTATGTATTGCAAAGTATAAAAAATAGGTTGATTTGGCAAACAATAAAAAAGTAAGGCTAAAAACTAAGAGTTATAGATTTTTTCGAATAAATGTTTGTATTTTTCTTTGATGTTTTTACGCTTCATTTTCATAGTTGGTGTTAGTAAACCATCTTCTATAGTCCATTCTTCTGGTGTAATTTCAAACTTTTTAATTTGTTCCCAATTACCAAAAGTTGCATTGTAACTATCTATTTCTTTTTGTATTCTAAAAACAAGATTTACATCTGTTGACACATTTGTAATGTTATAATTTTTCTTTTTTGCCCATTCTCTTACAAAATCAAAATTAACTTGTATGATTGCAGCAGGCATTTTCTGACTTTCTCCAATAACCATCACTTGCTCAATAAATCTAGATTGTTTTAAAGCACTTTCTAACACAGCAGGAGCAATGTACTTCCCTCCAGAAGTTTTAAACATTTCTTTCTTGCGATCCGTAATTTTTAAAAAGCCTTCAGCATCTAATGCTCCAATATCGCCTGTATGCATATATCCATCAATAATGGTTTGATTTGTTAGTTCTTCGTTCTTGTAATAACCTAACATTATGTTAGAGCCTTTTACTAAAATCTCTCCATCATCAGCAATTTTTACTTCAATGTCTTTTAAGATTCTACCAACAGTACCTACTTTAAATCCGCCATTTCTTAAATCGTTAATTGAAACTCCAGGTGAAGTTTCTGTCATTCCATAACCTTCAAAAATCGGAATTCCAGCAGCAGTAAATATGGTTATTAATCTTTCTTGTAAAGGAGCACTACCAGAAACCATAAATCGTAAATTTCCTCCTAAAGCTTCTTTCCATTTGCTAAAAATAAGTGTACGCGCTATTTTTAACTTCAAATAATAAAACCAACTATTCTGATTGTATGGTTTGTATTTCTCGGCTAAAGTTAAAGCCCAAAAAAACAATGCTTTTTTAATGCCTGATAATGCATTTCCTTTTGCAACAATCTTATCAAAAATTTTTTCTATTAATCTTGGAACAACAGGTATAAAGTGTGGTTGAATCTCTTTTAAATTATCACCTAATTTATCTATCGATTCTGCAAAATGAACTTGAAACCCCATTAAATGATAATAATAAGAGGCAAAACGCTCAAAAATATGATTGATCGGTAAATAACTAACAACTCTATGATGATTGTCCTTTAAATCTAACGCATCTGCACTAACAAGTGTATTTTCTACAATATTTCTGTGCGATAACATAACACCTTTTGGAGTCCCGGTAGTACCAGAGGTATAAATAATAGTTGCTAAATCATTCGGTTTTACAGCTTTTTTTCGTTCTTCAACTAAAAACTGATTTTCGTTTGATTTTCCTAAATCTAAAAAAGTATTCCAATTTGTTTCAAGGTTAATATCATCAAAAGTAAAAACACCTTTTAATTGTGTTCTGTCTTTTACGGTATTTACTTTTTCTAATAATTCTTTATCAGAAACAAAACAATATAACGCGTCAGAATGATTGATAATATATTCGTAATCTTTTTCTGATAATGTAGGGTATAAGGGAACGTTTTGTGCGCCAATCTGCAATGTTCCAATATCTAAAATGTGCCATTCAGGTCTGTTATTAGAGCTTATAACAGCAATTTTATCATCAGGTTTAATTCCTAAATTTAATAAGGCTCTACTAGCAATATTTGCTTGTTTTATAAACTCTTGAGTAGATATTGACTTCCAATTATTTTCTTTTTTATAGACATAACATTTTTCTTGCGGAAATTTTTCTTGTTGATAATAAATAAAATCAAATAATCGAGTGATATTGGTTAACATGGAAATTAAGTTTGGTGTCACAATATACTAAAAATGCAAGAACTGAAAAGTTAGTGCATTTTTTTTAATTAAACGGATTGATATAATATTTTACTTGTTATAGTTAAATTTATTGCCGTTTATACTCGCATATTTAGAATCAACAGTATATTCTACATGCATTCAAGCAATATCAAATTTACCGTTCACTTTAGTGTATTTAATATTTAAGTCTTCTTCAAAACGAGTTTTATTAAAAGAAACTCCATCTTTAAACTTGGTGTATTTAAATATTACTATTCTCAACCCAGTTTTTAGCATTTACAAAAGCTTCTAGCCAAGGTGAAACTTCATCTTTTCTTCCTTGAGGATAATTTGCCCAATTCCATTGAAACGTAGAGCGTTCTATATGTGGCATCATTACTAAATGACGTCCAGTTTTATCACACATCATAGCAGTATTAAAATCAGATCCATTTGGATTTGATGGATATTCTGCATAGCCATATTTTGCAACAATGTTGTAGTTATCTTCACTTTCTGGAAGATTAAATTTACCTTCTCCATGAGAAATCCATACTCCTAATGTACTTCCTTCTAAACTCGATAGCATTACAGAGTTATTTTCTTGAACTTTTACAGAAGTAAAGGCACTTTCGTGTTTTTGAGAATCGTTGTATAGCATTTTTCCGTGAACTTTGTGTTCTGGATTAATCAACTCTAACTCCATAAATAACTGACAACCGTTACAGATTCCAACCGACAACGTATCTTTTCTCTTAAAAAAATTGTTGATTACTGTATTAGCTTTTTCGTTGTATTTAATTGCGCCAGCCCAACCTTTTGCAGATCCTAACACATCTGAATTTGAAAAACCACCAACAGCTCCTAAAAACTTAATATCTTCTAATGTTTCTCTACCAGAAATGATATCGGTCATATGAACGTCTTTTACATCAAACCCAGCTAAATACATGGCATTTGCCATTTCACGTTCAGAATTAGATCCTTTTTCTCTTAAAATAGCTGCTTTAGGTCGCTTATTGTCATTGCGAGGAGTTTGTGATGTGGCAATCTGTTTATTGGTAACAGATTGCTTTATTGTATTCGCAATAACGTTTTCTATTTTTCCAGTAAAATGTTTAGGAAATGTATATTGTAATGGCTGATTTTTATAATTATCGAATCTGTCTTTAGCTAAATTATTTGCTGTTTGTTTTTGGTCGAGTAGGAAAGAGGTTTTATACCAAATATCTCTTGTTTCAGAAACATTAAAAGTGAAGTTGTCATCATTGTTTTTAATGTTTACTTTACCTGAGTTGTTTACTGTTCCAATAGTAAAAGCTACGATTTCGTTTTCTTCAAGAATTTCTTCTACTGATCCATCTGCTTGAAAAACAATTCCTGAGTTTTCTGCAAATAACATTTTGATTGAATCTATTTCGTTTAATGAACTTAAATCATAATTAGCTCCTAAATTAGTATCAGCAAAGCACAATTCTAATAGTGTCGTTATTAATCCACCAGAAGCAACATCGTGTCCTGCCTTAATTTTATCATCTTTAATTAACTCTTGAATTGTATTAAAAACTGTTTTTACATAACTTGGGCTTTTAACATCAGGAGCTTCATTTCCAATCGCATTTAAAGATTGATTGAAAGAACTTCCACCTAATTTGAAATCGTCTTGCGATATATTAACATAATAGATATTTCCTCCATTTTGCTGTAAAACAGGCTCAACAACCTTGCTAATTTCATTACAATTTGCAGCAGCAGAAATAATAACCGTTCCAGGAGAAATAACATCTTCATCAGGATATTTTTGCTTCATAGAAAGTGAATCTTTTCCTGTTGGCACGTTAATTCCTAAGTCAATTGCAAATTCTGAAACTGCTTTTACAGCTTTGTATAAACGCGCATCTTCACCTTCATTTTTACAAGGCCACATCCAGTTAGCAGAAAGAGAAACACTTTTTAAATTATCTTTTAAAGGTGCCCAAATAATGTTAGTAAGAGCTTCTGTAATTGCATTTCTACTTCCAGCTTCAGGATTTATTAAACCCGAAATAGGTGAGTGTCCAATTGATGTTGCAATACCTTCTTTACCTTTGTAATCTAATGCTATAACGCCCACATTATTCAACGGGATTTGCAAAGATCCAACACATTGCTGTTTGGCAACTTTTCCACCAACACACCTATCCACTTTATTTGTCAACCAATCTTTACAAGCAACAGCTTCTAATTGTAAAACTTGCTCTAAATAAATTTGTAAATTTTTAGTTTTATAACGTGGATTATTGTAATTTCTAACAACAGTTTTATCTGTTAAAATTGTTTTTGGAGAAGAGCCAAACATATCTTCTAATGCTAAATCCATTGGTTTTTCTCCAGTAGTTTTAGATTTAAAAGTAAAACGATTGTTTCCTGTAACGTCACCAACTGTGTACATTGGTGAGCGTTCTCGATCAGCAATTTTTTGTAAAGCTTCAATATGTTTTTCGGCAATTACCAATCCCATACGTTCTTGAGATTCGTTTCCGATAATTTCTTTTGCGGATAAGGTTGGATCTCCAACTGGTAATTTATCTAAATCAATTAACCCGCCAGTTTCTTCAACTAATTCGGATAAACAATTTAAATGCCCACCAGCTCCATGATCGTGAATAGAAACGATATAGTTTTCATCACTCTCTACCATTCCACGAACGGCATTTGCTACTCTTTTCTGCATTTCTGGGTTAGAACGTTGTACCGCATTTAATTCGATTCCTGTTGAAAACGCTCCAGTATCTGCGCTAGACACGGCAGCTCCACCCATTCCGATTCTATAATTATCTCCACCAAGAATTACGATTTTATCACCAACTTTTGGTTTGTCTTTTATAGCTTGATCTGCTTTACCGTAACCAATTCCACCAGCTTGCATAATCACTTTATCGAAACCAAGTTTTCTTGCTTTTGCAGCACTTGAAGCCGAGTTTTCTTCATGTTCAAAAGTTAACACAGACCCACAAATAAGTGGCTGACCAAATTTGTTTCCAAAATCTGATGCACCATTTGATGCTTTTATTAAGATATCCATTGGAGTTTGGTATAACCAAGGACGTGCTTCCATTTTTTGTTCCCAAGGTCTGTTTTCTTCAAGTCGAGAATAAGACGTCATATACACTGCAGTTCCTGCTAAAGGTAAAGAACCTTTTCCTCCAGCCAATCTATCTCTAATTTCTCCACCAGAACCAGTTGCTGCTCCGTTAAAAGGCTCAACTGTTGTTGGAAAATTGTGTGTTTCAGCTTTTAATGAAATTACAGATTCATATTCTTTAATTTCGTAATAATCTGGTTTGTCTGCTGTTTTAGGAGCAAATTGTTCCACTTTAGGACCTTTTATAAAAGCAACATTGTCTTTATATGCAGAAACGATATCATTTGGATTTATTTCTGATGTATTACGAATCATTTTGAATAATGAAACTGGTTTTTCTTCACCATCAATAACAAATGTTCCGTTAAATATTTTATGGCGACAGTGTTCTGAATTTACTTGGCTAAAACCAAATACTTCAGAATCTGTCAATTTCCTTTCTAATTTCTTTGCTAAATTTTCTAAATAAATAACTTCTTCATTATTTAAAGCCAAACCTTCTTTAGTGTTGTATTCAGCAATATTATCAACTTTCATCACTTTTTCTGGGACAACATCAATCGTAAAAATATGTTGATGTAGGCTTTCAAATTTTTGAGAAATCATTGGGTCAAAATCAGTAAAACCTGAATTTGAACTCACAAATACTTCAATTCTAATGATTCCTTCAATTCCCATGTTTTGAGTGATTTCAACAGCATTTGTACTCCAAGGAGTAATCATAGCTGAACGTGGGCCAATAAAAAAAGTGTCTAAAGACGCTGCGTTTATTTTAGGAGCTCCTGAAACAAATTCAGGACTAGCAAAAAGCCAGTTTAATTTGCTTGTATTTTTAGCAGATAATTCTTTTACTGTTTGAACAGCAAAAATTTTGCTGTCTTGGTTTCCAAAGAAATGAATCATTTATAGTGTGTTTGTGTGTTGTTTTTTAAAATACAAATTTAATATAAATCCCTGAATTTATTATTTAAAAGTATTGCTGATTTAAAGAGTTATACACGATGTTTTAAACATAAAAAAAGCGGCTAAATAGCTGCTTTTTTTATGTGCTTAATTTTTTATGAGCTTTTTTATACTTGTTCCTTTATCAGAAATAAGCTTTATAATATACAACCCATTTCGTAATTTATTAAGATTTATAGTATTTTTTGGGTTTTGTATAGAAATAACTTCTTGCCCAGTTATTGTATAAATTTTTAATTTATTAATTTTTGTAGAAGTAGGATTCACAATATTTAATAACGAACCGTCTAAAGGATTTGGGGATAATCTAAATAAAGTGTTATCTATTTTTTCTACACTTAAAGTTGCTGTATGCTTACCAATACCATCAAAAGTATTTGCAGCAAAAACATCCCATTCATTAGCGTCATACGTTGCATTTGGAGATGAAATGGTCGCTTTTCTTCGTAACGTCATATCTTCAATATGATTAGAAAAATTGTTTTCTTCTCCAACAATATCAATCAACACACCATTTTTAAATAACCCAATTGGGTCATTTCCATTAAAGTTTACAGGTGAACCATTTATGTATGAACCACTTGTATTACTTGGAACAACTAAGTCCGCATTACTTGTTAAGGTAGTATTATCACTACCACCATGTATTATTACAAAAACATCATTTGGTGGAATACTTGTTTGTGATGAGTTTACTAAAAACTCTGTTTTTGTCAGCGGTAAATCATCTACCCATCCTTGACCTGTATAGTTTTTTCTAATTGAATATCCAGTTAAATCAATAGCAGAACTCGTTAAGTTTACAATTTCTATGGCTTTGTTATTTCCGCCATCTGGTTCTACATATTCAGAAATAAATAATTCTGTAATTCCATTAGAAGCACCATCTGTAGTCGTCACATTAAGAGCAGCACTTTGCGCAGATTTATTATCTGCTGCATCTTTTGCTAAAACTGTTGTTACATAGGTAGTAGAAGTAGTTAAGCCAGTAACGGTATATGATAAATCTGTTGCTGTTGCGTTTAAAACAGTATCAATAAAAATATCGTAACCAGTTACGGCAGTATCATCAGTAGATGCATTCCACGTAATTTTAAATGTTGTCCCAGAAATATTACTAGCTACTATATTGGTTGGAACAGAAGGAGCTGTATTGTCTTGAAGCGTAGTACTATTAATTGCAGTGCTTTTGGTTGATTTATTATTGATTAAATCTTTTGCTTCAATAGTGAATGCATAGGTAGTATTAGGCGTTAATCCTGAAATTTGAATAGTAGTACCTGCAGTTTGTTTTGTCAACGTTCCATCAACATACACATTATAACCAGTAACAGCTTTATTATCTGTAGAGGCGGTCCAAGAGACATCAATTGTAGTCGTTGTGTTATTACTAGCAATAACCTCTGTAGGAGTAGTAGGTGCTTCAGTATCACTACTTTTGTAAATCCCCCATAAATCTTCTGCAGAATCGCCACCCCAAATTCTAGTTGCTAAATAAGGATTGTCTATAAAAGGATTTCTATTTCCTTGCGCATAAGTCTTATTTGTCGTGTCTTCGTGATAGGTATTTCTAGCTTTTTCTAAATCAGAAACAGGATCTTCTACATTCCATTGTAAAAATAAATCAATCATTTCATCAGGTGTAAATTGCGCACTTCCAACCCCAACACCAGTTGGTAAGCATTGACTACCATAACGTACATACATATACATTACGATTCTAGCAACATCCCCTTTCCATTCATCACCAGGAAACCATGCATTTGTATTTGGACCAGACGGACCTACATATGTTACAGATGAAAAACCAGAAGGAGTTCCTGAACCTGCGCCAAATTTAAAATTTTTTCTTAATGAGTTTCTTTCTCTATCTGCAGGGCGTAAATTATGCGCATCTGTTCCTGGTCCTGGTTGATCGGTTGTGAAATTAGGATTCGCTAATGATTTTGAATACACATGCTCTCTATTCCATCTAAAAGAATCTCCACTACCTGTATCTTGTAAAGTAATATCTCTATATTTATCATTAGTAGCGTCTCCATCTAAGCCATTCTCCCAACCATAAATTAAGATTACTTGTGCAGTATTACTAGGATTAACATCAGTTTTTTTACTCGCTTCCCAAACGCCAGGTGTATATACAAGTTTATTCGTATGTGTATCTGTGATTTTTGTGGTTAAGGCAGCTTTTAAGTATAAACCTGAGAGGGTTTTATCAACATCATTATAGTAGGTTTGTACTTGAGAAAAAGAAATAAATGATATAAATAATAGGAAATAAAAGGGAAGTAATTTTTTAATCATGCTCTTTCTTTTTTAAATTAGTATTAATTATTTTTTTTCTAGCAGTGCCATATAAAACCCGTCATAACCAGAAATATGCGATAGTACTTTCTTGTCTGATACAAATGTAAAATCTTGCCCTGCTTCAGAAGCTAAAAATGTTTTTACTTGATTTTGATTTTCTGAAGGCAATACAGAACAAGTGGCATAGACCATTTTTCCTCCTGGTTTTACCATTTTAGAATAACTTTGCAATATTTCTTGTTGTATTTTTTTGATATTATCAATAAATTCAGGTTGTAATTTCCATTTAGAATCTGGGTTTCTACGCAAAACCCCAATACCAGAACAAGGGGCGTCAATTAGTACTCTGTCTGCTTTGTTGTGTAATTTTTTAATTATTTTGGTAGAGTTGATCTCTCTTAAATCTATGTTGTGCGCTTTATTTCTCTTCGCTCTAACTTTTAATTTACGCAATTTACTTTCGTAAATATCCATCGCAATAATTTGCCCTTTGTTTTGCATTAAGGCAGATAAGTGTAATGTTTTTCCTCCAGCTCCAGCACAAGCATCTACAACTTTCATTCCTGGTTCTACCTCTAAATAACTTGCAACTAATTGAGAAGAAGCATCTTGTACTTCGAAATACCCATTTTTAAATGCATCGGTTTTAAAAACATTTGCTCTTTCAACTAACTTTAAAGCATCTGGATGATTTGGAAGTATTTCTGTAAAAATACTTTCTTGCTCTAATTCTTTTTGTAATTTTTCTTTAGAAATGTTTAACGTATTTACTCTTAAAACTACATCTGCTTGAGTATTTAAAGCAGCCATTTCTTTAGTCCAAAGTTCTTCTCCTAATTCTTTAACACACAATTCGTCCATCCAATCTGGAATAGATTCTCTATATTTTCTGATTTTAGAAAGTTCATCGAATTTTCCTTTTATTCTTCTTGATGGTGTTTCTTCAATTTGATTCCAATCGGGTAGTGGTATTCCTTTTAAAACACACCAAACTGTAAATAATCTCCATAAATTTGGTCTATCAAAAGGTTCTTTAACTTCTGCTATTTCTGCGTATAAACGTTTCCATCTAACTATTTCATAAATAGTTTCTGCAACAAATTTACGATCCCTGCTTCCCCAACGTTTGTCTCTTTTTAATGCTTTTTCAACTGCTTTACCTGCATACTCTTCTTCATTAAAAACATCACGTAAGCTATCTATTACTGCATATGTTAAATTTCTGTGTAGTCTCATTTATGAATATTAATCACTAAAAATAGTAGTTTCTTAGGCCTTGCAAATGTAATAATAAAGATGAGATTAATGGGTATTATATAATTGAAATAATACTCATAAAAGCCATTGTTTTTTGTTTAAAAATAATCAATCAAATTTTGTACTTTCGTTATTATAAAGGAAAAGCCATTAACATTTGATTAATTTAAATAACCCTATAACATATATAAAAGGTGTAACCATAAATAGAGCTACGTTGCTTTATCAAGAGTTACAAATTAAAATATGTACTGATTTATTGCATTTGTTTCCTTTTAGATATATAGATAAAACACATTTTTATAAAATTAATCAATTGCAAAATAGTAGTGCAGAAGTACAAATTATTGGAAAAATAACGCATGTTAAAGCGGTGCAACAAAAACGAGGCAGTAGATTAGTTGCAACATTTGTTGATGAAACTGGCACAATGGAATTAGTCTGGTTTAAAGGGGTAAAATGGATTAAAGACTCTCTAAAAGCAAATGTACCTTATGTTATTTATGGAAAATTAAACAGTTTTAATAATTTGTTTTCTATTCCACATCCAGAAATGGAATTGCTTTCTGATTCTAAAAAGAAAGTAGAAACTGCAATGCAGCCTGTGTATCCATCAACTGAAACACTAGGGAATAAAAACATAAGTAATAAGGTAATAAGAACTTTAATACAGAATCTATTTATTGAAATTGATGGAAGAATAGCCGAAACATTATCAGCAACATTTATCAATCAATATGATTTGATGTCTAAAAAAGAGGCGTTATTAAATATTCACTTTCCTAAAAGTCAAGAAAATCTTGCAAAAGCACAATATCGTTTAAAGTTTGAAGAACTATTTTTTATTCAATTACAACTCATCCGAAAGAAAATTATTAGAAAATCAAAATTAAAAGGATATGTTTTTGAAAACGTTGGAGAAAAGTTCAATGATTTTTATAACAATAATTTACCTTTTGATTTAACGAATGCACAAAAACGAGTGTTAAAAGAAATACGTAAAGATGTTGCAACAGGAATTCACATGAACAGATTATTGCAAGGTGATGTTGGCTCAGGAAAAACAATTGTTGCATTATTAACCATGTTATTAGCAATCGATAATGGTTTTCAAGCTTCTTTTATGGCACCAACAGAAATACTGGCAACACAACATTATAATGCTGTCGTAGCGTTTTTAAAAAACACGACTATTAATGTCGCTTTATTAACGGGTTCTGTTAAAGCAAAAAAGCGACGAGAAATTCATCAGCAATTAGAAGATGGAACCCTACATATATTAATAGGTACACATGCGCTGTTAGAAGATAAAGTTCTTTTTAAAAATTTAGGAATTGCTATTATTGATGAACAACACAGATTTGGAGTTACTCAGCGTTCTAAAATGTGGAAAAAAAACGAATTACCACCACATGTATTAGTAATGACCGCTACACCAATTCCGAGAACGTTGGCAATGTCGGTTTATGGTGATTTAGATATTTCTGTTATTGATGAATTACCGCCAGGAAGAAAAGAAATAAAAACGGTTCATAGATTTGATAGTAACCGTTTAGCGGTGTTTAAATTTTTAAAAGATGAAATTGCCAAAGGACGCCAAGTATATGTTGTATACCCGTTAATTAAAGAATCTGCTGTGATGGATTACAAAGATTTAATGGACGGCTATGAAAGTATTTCTAGAGATTTTCCGATACCACAATATCAAATAAGTATTGTACACGGAAAAATGAAACCAGAAGATAAAGAGCATGAAATGCAACGCTTTGTTAAAGGAGAAACACAAATTATGGTGGCTACAACGGTTATTGAAGTTGGTGTAAATGTGCCCAACGCAAGTGTAATGGTTGTAGAAAGTTCTGAGCGCTTTGGATTGAGTCAATTACATCAATTAAGAGGAAGAGTTGGCCGAGGAGCAGACCAAAGTTATTGTATTTTATTATCGGATGTAAAATTATCTGACGATGCAAAAACTCGCTTAAAGACAATGGTAGAAACACTAGACGGATTTAAAATTGCAGAAGTAGATTTAAAATTACGTGGTCCAGGAAATATTATGGGAACGCAACAAAGTGGCGTTTTAAATCTAAAAATTGCTGATATTGTAAAAGATTCTTCAATTTTAGTAGCGGCTAGAAATGCTGTAATCGATTTGTTATCAGATGATGAAAACTTATCGAAACCAGAAAACAGGGTAATTTTAAATAGTTATACCAAACTTCAGAAAACAAGTGGTTTGTGGGCAAATATTAGTTAATCATTTATAAAATACTCTAATTGTCAAGTTTGTATTTTTATTGCTTGTTTGCTAGTTGGTTTAGACTAAATAGGACATACTTTAAAGCTCCTTTTTTCTTCTTTTTCTGTAGATATAATTACGTATTTAATTAAAGCAACTTTTGCCGTTCTTTCGATGATTTTTTCACCATCAATGATATACGAACAACCCTTGTATTCTGTGCTTTATAAAGCTTATTGATGGTTCTAAATTATTCTTTTCATTTTACAAATAAACACTTTTATGAATTTTTTCACTAATGAATTACTGACAAATTCTTATTATTAATTCTGTTTATTATGTAGGTAAATTTGTGTAGTTTTGAAATCATTCTGTCATTTCGCATGTGCTGAATTTATTTCAGTAAAATGAGTTTGTAAAACGATTGAGAA